>NZ_NCUL01000008.1:0-56076 GCF_002096455.1 Streptococcus oralis subsp. oralis
AAGTTTAGAGACTTCCTTTTTGGGAGTTTAGCTCAGCTGGGAGAGCATCTGCCTTACAAGCAGAGGGTCAGCGGTTCGATCCCGTTAACTCCCATAGGTCCCGTAGTGTAGCGGTTATCACGTCGCCCTGTCACGGCGAAGATCGCGGGTTCGATTCCCGTCGGGACCGTTTAAGATAACGGAAGTTATTTTAGACTCGTTAGCTCAGTTGGTAGAGCAATTGACTTTTAATCAATGGGTCACTGGTTCGAGCCCAGTACGGGTCATATTTGCGGGTTTGGCGGAATTGGCAGACGCACCAGATTTAGGATCTGGCGCTTAACGGCGTGGGGGTTCAAGTCCCTTAACCCGCATAATAGAAAGTAGCCGGCTTAGCTCAGTTGGTAGAGCATCTGATTTGTAATCAGAGGGTCGCGTGTTCAAGTCATGTAGCCGGCATTTTTTTATATAGAATAAGAGGTCGATGCGAACGTAGTTCAGTGGTAGAACACCACCTTGCCAAGGTGGGGGTCGCGGGTTCGAATCCCGTCGTTCGCTTAGAGAGGCCGGGGTGGCGGAACTGGCAGACGCACAGGACTTAAAATCCTGCGATTGGTAACGATCGTACCGGTTCGATTCCGGTCCTCGGCATATAATGATGAGCACCCTTAGCTCAACTGGATAGAGTACCTGACTACGAATCAGGCGGTTAGAGGTTCGACTCCTCTAGGGTGCATTTTTTTATTTAACGCGGGAAGTAGCTCAGCTTGGTAGAGTACTTGGTTTGGGACCAAGGTGTCGCAGGTTCGAATCCTGTCTTCCCGATCGATTACGAGGATACTTTAGGGTATCTTTTTTTTATTTACTAAGGAGATTCTGAGAGTCTTCTTTTTTGTTTACGGAATAAATTTGTGTAAACTAGCAGTGCTTAAGGAATGGTACTAGTCATATATTTTCTTTAATTATGGTAAAATAGTAAGAGAATAATGTGAGGAAAATGAATGTCAAGTAAGTTTGAAATTTTAATGAATCAACTAGGAATCTCTGATCATTTAAAGCAGGATCCTGCTCTTGTTGATGCCAGAATTGAGCGTGTTGTGGTTCATAAAATTAGTAAGATTTGGGAATTTCATTTTGTATTTTCTAATATTTTACCGATTGAAATCTTTTTAGAGTTAAAGAAAGGGCTTGGTGAAGAATTTTCTAAGACAGGGAATCGAGCTGTTTTCGAAATCAAGGTTCTCTCTCTAGAATTTTCAAATGAACTCTTACAAGCCTACTATAGAGAGGCTTTTTCTGAAGGTCCGTGTGCAAGTCAAGGGTTTAAATCTCTTTACCAGAACTTGCAAGTTCGTGCGGAGGGAAATCAACTCATTATTGAAGGTTCAGAGGCGATTGATAAGGAGCACTTTAAGAAGAATCATCTTCCTAATTTGGCAAAGCAACTCGAAAAGTTTGGTTTTCCAGCTTTTGTATGTCAAATAGAAAAGAATGATGCTCTTACACAAGAGCAGGAGGAAGCCTTCCATACCGAGAATGAACAAATCGTTCAGGCTGCCAATGAGGAAGCGCTCCGGGCTATGGAGCAACTGGAACAAATGGCTCCTCCTCCAGTAGAAGAGAAGCCAGCCTTTGATTTTCACGCTAAAAAGGCTGCGGTCAAGCCTAAACTAGATAAGGCTGAAGTTACCCAGATGATCGACGTGACGACTGAGGAAAATCGCCTGGTCTTTGAAGGGGTCGTTTTTGATGTGGAGCATAAGGTGACCAGAACTGGTCGCGTTTTGATCAATTTTAAAATGACGGATTACACTTCAAGTTTTTCAATGCAAAAATGGGTTAAGAATGAGGAAGAGGCTCAGAAGTTTGACATCATTAAGAAGAATTCTTGGCTCCGAGTTCGTGGGAATGTGGAGATGAATAACTTCACACGTGATTTGACCATGAACGTCCAGGATGTGCAGGAAGTTGTTCACTATGAGCGGAAGGATTTGATGCCAGAAGGTGAGCGTCGGGTTGAGTTTCATGCTCATACTAATATGTCGACTATGGATGCTCTACCAGAAGTAGAGGAGATCGTTGCGATAGCTGCTAAGTGGGGACACAAGGCGGTTGCCATCACGGACCATGGAAATGTTCAATCTTTCCCACACGGCTATAAGGCGGCCAAGAAAGCTGGAATCCAGCTGATCTATGGAATGGAAGCCAATATCGTGGAGGATCGTGTTCCAATCGTTTATAACGAAGTGGAGATGGACTTGTCAGAAGCGACCTATGTAGTTTTTGACGTGGAAACGACGGGACTTTCAGCTATCTATAATGATTTGATTCAGGTTGCGGCCTCTAAGATGTACAAGGGGAATGTTATTGCCGAATTTGATGAATTTATCAATCCTGGGCATCCCTTGTCCGCTTTTACTACTGAGTTGACTGGAATTACAGATGACCATGTTAAAAATGCCAAACCACTGGAACAAGTTTTGCAAGAATTCCAAGAATTTTGCAAGGATACAGTCTTAGTCGCCCACAATGCTACCTTTGATGTTGGCTTTATGAATGCTAACTATGATCGTCATGGTCTTCCTAAAATTAGCCAGCCAGTCATCGATACGCTGGAGTTTGCTAGAAATCTCTATCCTGAGTATAAACGTCATGGTTTGGGGCCTTTGACTAAGCGTTTTGGTGTAGCACTTGAACACCACCACATGGCCAACTACGATGCGGAAGCTACGGGTCGTTTGCTTTTCATCTTTATCAAAGAGGTAGCAGAAAAACATGGTGTGACTGATTTGGCTAGACTGAACATTGATTTGATTAGTCCAGACTCTTATAAAAAAGCTCGGATTAAACATGCGACAATTTATGTTAAGAATCAAGTAGGGTTGAAAAATATCTTTAAGTTGGTTTCTTTGTCTAACACCAAGTACTTTGAAGGAGTGCCACGGATTCCGAGAACGGTTCTAGATGCCCATCGGGAGGGCTTGATTTTGGGGTCGGCTTGCTCGGAGGGTGAAGTTTTTGACGCGGTTGTATCCCAAGGTGTGGATGCGGCGGTTGAGGTGGCCAAGTATTATGACTTTATCGAGGTCATGCCACCAGCTATCTATGCGCCATTGATTGCCAAAGAGCAGGTCAAGGATATGGAGGAACTTCAGACCATTATCAAGAGCTTGATAGAGGTTGGAGATCGTCTTGGCAAGCCTGTTCTGGCTACGGGAAATGTCCACTATATCGAACCAGAAGAAGAGATTTACCGTGAAATTATCGTCCGTAGTTTGGGACAAGGGGCTATGATTAACCGAACCATTGGTCATGGGGAACATGCCCAACCAGCTCCTCTTCCAAAGGCTCATTTTCGAACGACCAATGAGATGTTGGATGAATTTGCCTTCTTGGGTGAAGATTTAGCACGCAAACTAGTTATTGAAAACACTAATGTCTTGGCAGAAATCTTTGAACCTGTTGAGGTTGTTAAGGGTGACTTGTACACACCTTTCATTGACAAGGCGGAAGAAACGGTCGCCGAGCTGACCTACAAAAAAGCCTTTGAGATTTATGGAAATCCGCTGCCAGATATCGTTGATTTGCGGATTGAAAAAGAATTAACTTCCATTCTGGGGAATGGATTTGCCGTGATTTATCTGGCTTCGCAGATGCTGGTGCAACGTTCCAATGAACGGGGCTACTTGGTTGGTTCTCGTGGGTCTGTTGGGTCCAGTTTTGTTGCGACTATGATTGGGATTACGGAGGTTAATCCTCTCTCTCCACACTACGTCTGTGGTCAGTGTCAGTACAGCGAGTTTATCACGGATGGTTCTTACGGTTCAGGGTTTGATATGCCTAATAAGGACTGTCCAAAGTGTGGTCATAAACTCAGCAAAAATGGACAGGATATTCCTTTCGAGACCTTCCTTGGTTTTGATGGGGACAAGGTTCCCGATATTGACTTGAACTTCTCGGGAGAAGACCAGCCTAGCGCCCACTTGGATGTACGTGATATCTTTGGTGAAGAATATGCCTTCCGTGCAGGAACGGTTGGTACAGTTGCTGCTAAGACTGCTTATGGATTTGTCAAGGGCTATGAGAGAGACTATGGGAAGTTTTATCGTGATGCAGAGGTGGAACGTCTTGCCCAAGGTGCTGCCGGTGTCAAGCGGACTACAGGACAACACCCAGGAGGAATCGTTGTTATTCCGAACTACATGGATGTCTACGACTTTACGCCTGTTCAGTATCCAGCGGATGACGTGACGGCTGAATGGCAGACGACTCACTTTAACTTCCATGATATCGATGAGAATGTCCTCAAACTCGATGTACTGGGGCATGATGATCCGACCATGATTCGAAAATTGCAGGACTTGTCTGGTATTGACCCTAATGAAATTCCTATGGATGATGAAGGTGTCATGGCCCTCTTTTCTGGAACTGATGTACTAGGGGTAACACCTGAGCAAATCGGAACGCCGACGGGCATGCTGGGAATCCCAGAGTTTGGAACCAACTTTGTACGTGGGATGGTAGACGAAACGCATCCGACGACCTTTGCGGAATTGCTTCAGTTGTCTGGATTATCCCACGGTACCGATGTGTGGTTGGGAAATGCCCAGGATTTGATCAAGCAAGGAATTGCGGACCTATCGACTGTTATCGGTTGTCGGGACGACATCATGGTTTACCTCATGCATGCGGGTCTCGAGCCTAAGATGGCCTTTACCATCATGGAACGGGTACGTAAGGGCTTGTGGTTGAAGATCTCCGAAGAGGAGCGAAATGGCTATATCGAAGCCATGAAGGCCAATAAGGTGCCAGAGTGGTATATCGAGTCCTGTGGAAAAATCAAGTATATGTTCCCTAAAGCCCATGCGGCAGCCTACGTTATGATGGCCTTGCGCGTAGCCTACTTCAAGGTTCACCATCCCATTTATTACTACTGTGCTTACTTTTCAATCCGCGCTAAGGCTTTTGATATCAAGACCATGGGAGCGGGCTTGGATGCCATCAAGCGCAGAATGGAAGAAATCGCTGAAAAACGGAAGAACAATGAAGCCTCTAATGTGGAAATTGACCTCTATACCACTCTTGAGATTGTCAATGAAATGTGGGAACGTGGCTTTAAGTTTGGCAAGTTAGACCTCTATCGTAGTGATGCGACTGAATTCATCATTGACGGAGACACTCTTATCCCACCATTTGTAGCAATGGATGGTCTGGGAGAGAACGTTGCTAAGCAGTTGGTGCGTGCGCGTGAAGAGGGTGAGTTCCTCTCTAAGACAGAACTGCGCAAGCGTGGTGGACTTTCATCAACCTTGGTTGAAAAGATGGATGAAATGGGGATTCTCGGCAATATGCCAGAGGATAACCAGTTGAGTTTGTTTGATGAGTTGTTTTAAGAATTAGAATGGAGAACATCTTTATGAAGCTTAGGATTTTTGCGGAAGATAAACCAGCTGAAAAGGTTTTTGACTATCAGCTAGAGCTGGCAGATGAAACAATTATCCTATCAACAGCGCTCTTGTCTGGTGCCATTGCTTTAGCAGGATTATTTTCTGCTTTGAAGGAAAAATAACAAAAGAAAAGGAAGAATAGAATGGTTTTACCAAATTTTAAAGAAAATCTAGAAAAATATGCGAAATTATTGGTTGCGAATGGAATTAATGTGCAACCTGGTCACACCTTGGCTCTTTCTATTGATGTGGAGCAACGTGAGTTGGCGCATTTGATCGTGAAAGAAGCTTATGCCTTGGGTGCACATGAGGTCATCGTTCAGTGGACAGATGATGTCATCAACCGTGAGAAATTCCTCCACGCGCCGATAGAGCGTCTGGATAATGTGCCAGAATACAAGATTGCTGAGATGAACTACCTCTTGGAAAACAAGGCTAGCCGTCTCGGTGTCCGTTCTTCTGACCCAGGTGCCTTGAACGGAGTGGATGCGGATAAGCTTTCAGCTTCTGCCAAAGCGATGGGACTTGCGATGAAACCAATGCGTATCGCAACTCAATCCAACAAGGTTAGCTGGACAGTGGCGGCCGCTGCTGGACTCGAGTGGGCTAAGAAGGTCTTTCCAAATGCTGCAAGCGATGAAGAAGCAGTGGATCTTCTTTGGGATCAAATCTTCAAAACTTGCCGAGTCTACGAAGAAGATCCAGTTAAGGCTTGGGAAGAACATGCAGCCATCCTCAAGAGCAAGGCAGAAATGCTCAATAAAGAACAATTCTCAGCCCTTCACTACACAGCGCCAGGGACAGATTTGACTCTTGGTTTGCCAAAGAACCACGTTTGGGAATCAGCTGGTGCTATCAATGCACAGGGAGAAGGATTCTTGCCAAATATGCCAACAGAAGAAGTCTTTACAGCTCCTGACTTCCGTCGTGCAGATGGTTATGTAACCTCTACAAAACCACTTAGCTACAATGGAAATATTATCGAAGGCATCAAAGTGACCTTTGAAAATGGTCAAATCGTTGATATCACAGCTGAGAAGGGTGACCAGGTTATGAAAGACCTTGTCTTTGAAAATGCGGGTGCGCGTGCCTTGGGTGAATGTGCTTTGGTACCAGATCCAAGTCCAATTTCTCAGTCAGGCATTACCTTCTTTAATACCCTTTTCGATGAAAATGCGTCAAACCACTTGGCTATCGGTGCTGCCTATGCGACCAGCGTTGTTGGTGGAGCAGAGATGAGCGAAGAAGATCTTGAAGTAGCAGGACTTAACCGTTCAGATGTTCACGTTGACTTTATGATTGGTTCTAGCCAAATGGATATCGATGGTATCCGTGAGGATGGAACACGCGTACCCCTCTTCCGCAATGGAGACTGGGCAATTTAAGGAGAAGTTATGCTTGGAAGTATGTTTGTTGGTCTCCTAGTGGGACTTTTGGCAGGTGCTTTGACCAATCGTGGAGAGAGCATGGGATGCTTTGGGAAAATGTTTCTCGGCTGGATTGGTGCCTTTCTGGGCCACTTGCTCTTTGGAACTTGGGGTCCAATTATAGCTGGAACGGCCATTATCCCAGCTATTTTAGGTGCTATGGTTGTCTTAGCTATTTTCTGGAGACGAGGAAGTTAATTTCTTAAATCTGATACTCAATGAAAATCAAAGAGCAAACTAGGAAACTAGCAGCAGGCTGCTCAAAGCACTGCTTTGCGGTTGTAGATAGAACTGACGAAGTCAGTAACATCTATACGGCAAGGCGACGTTGACGCGGTTTGAAGAGATTTTTGAAGAGTATGAAACGAAAAGGAGGTTGGTCATTGAGCCAGCCTCCTTTTGAGTATGATATAATAGTTCTATGAGATTAGATAAATTTTTAGTTGCCTGCGCTGTAGGGAGTCGGACGGAGGTCAAAAATTTGCTCAAGGCTGGGCGCGTGACGGTAAATGGTAAAAAAGAAAAGTCAGCTAAACTGCAGATCAATGAGGAAAGAGATGAGATTCGCTTTGATGGCCAAGTGCTGGAGTATGAAGAGTTTGTCTACTACATGATGAACAAGCCCCAAGGAGTCATTTCAGCGACTGAGGATTCTAAACACAGAACAGTGTTGGACTTGTTGGATGATATTGCTCGAACCAAGGAAGTTTTTCCAGTAGGGCGCTTGGATATTGACACGCATGGCCTCCTGCTTTTGACCAATGACGGCCAGCTTGCCCATGCTCTTCTTTCACCAAAACGTCATGTGGATAAGACCTATTTGGCTCAAGTCAAAGGTATTATGACCCAAGAAGATGTGGATGCATTTGCCAAGGGTATTCCGCTCAAGGACTTTACCTGCCAGCCGGCCAAACTGGAGATTTTGTCAGTGGATTCATATAAGGATGAGAGCCAGGTTCGGGTGACTATTAGAGAAGGAAAATTTCATCAAGTCAAACGCATGGTAGCATACTGCGGGAAGGAAGTAGTGGACCTACAACGTTTGGCCATGGGGACTCTAGTTTTGGATGAGAATTTGAAACGAGGAGAATGGCGTCGCTTGACCAAGGAGGAGTTAGAAGTTCTCCTTGCTAGTATTGCTTAGTTTGGATTATGTTAGAAAAGGTGAGGAGAAAGTCCCTGCCTTTTTCATTTTTCAGTTGCTTCCTTTGTGAAAAGAGTTATAATAGACAGTAGAATAAAAGGAGGAATCTATGAACGCGATTCAAGAATCATTTACAGATAAACTATTTGCCAACTATGAAGCAAATGTCAAATACCAAGCAATTGAAAATGCTGCCAGCCACAATGGAATTTTTGCAGCTCTAGAACGTCGCCAAAGTCATGTAGACAATGCACCTGTTTTCTCATTGGATTTGACCAAGGACAAGGTTACTAACCAGAAAGCGTCTGGTCGTTGCTGGATGTTTGCAGCTCTCAACACCTTCCGTCACAAACTCATTTCTCAATATAAATTGGAAAACTTTGAATTGTCACAAGCCCACACTTTCTTCTGGGACAAGTATGAAAAATCTAACTGGTTCTTGGAGCAAGTCATTGCGACTGCAGATCAAGAATTGACGAGCCGTAAGGTTAGCTTCCTACTCCAAACTCCACAACAAGACGGTGGACAGTGGGATATGGTCGTGGCCCTCTTTGAAAAATATGGTGTCGTTCCTAAGTCAGTTTACCCTGAGTCTGTTTCATCTAGTAATAGCCGTGAGCTCAATGCAATTCTTAACAAATTGCTTCGCCAAGATGCCCAAATCTTGCGTGACTTGCTCGCTTCTGGTGCTGACCAAGCGACTGTTCAAGCTAAGAAAGAAGACCTCTTGCAAGAAATCTTTAACTTCCTTGCTATGTCACTAGGTCTTCCACCGCGTAAATTTGACTTTGCTTATCGCGATAAGGATGATAACTACCAAAGCGAAAAGGGTATCACGCCACAAGAGTTTTACAAGAAATATGTCAATCTTCCTCTAGAAGACTACGTTTCTGTTATCAATGCTCCAACTGCTGACAAGCCTTACGGTAAATCTTACACAGTTGAGATGTTGGGAAATGTGGTTGGTAGCCGTGCAGTTCGTTACATCAACGTACCAATGGAGCGCTTAAAAGAATTGGCGATTGCCCAAATGCAAACAGGAGAAACTGTTTGGTTTGGTTCAGATGTCGGCCAGCTCAGCAACCGCAAAGCTGGAATCCTTGCGACTGATGTTTATGACTTTGAATCAAGCATGGATATTCAACTGACTCAAGACAAGGCTGGACGTTTGGACTACAGCGAAAGTTTGATGACCCACGCCATGGTCTTGACAGGTGTGGACTTGGACGAAAATGGCAAGTCAACCAAGTGGAAAGTTGAAAACTCATGGGGAGACAAGGTCGGTGCAGATGGTTACTTTGTCGCCTCAGACGCTTGGATGGACGAATACACTTACCAAATCGTTGTCCGTAAAGAATTGCTGACAGCAGAAGAACAAGCTGCCTATGAAGCAGAACCAATCGTACTTGCACCATGGGATCCAATGGGAGCCTTGGCAGAATAAAGCATAAAGAAAAGAGGTTAGGGGAATCCTAGCCTCTTTTTAAGTTCTTCTTGAAGTGGCGATAGGTGATGCTTGCCAAGGGAGTTCTCCTTATTTTGAGTCTTTAAGTGACAGAGAAAAAGATATGTGTTACTATAGTAGTACAAAAGGATATCGGAGTAGAAATGAAGTATTTAAGCAGTCAAGACATCAAGGATCGTCAACGAAATATCAGCGACATTAAACCCTACAAAACAACCAAGGAAATCGTCGTTTCAAATATCTTTACCTTCTTTAATGCCATGAACCTGGCTCTGGCAGTTCTGGTAGCCACAACCTTGCGATTTGAGAACATGCTCTTTTTAGGTGTGATTGCTATCAATACAGCTATCGGGATTTTCCAAGAAGTGCGTTCAAAAAATGCTTTGGAAAAGCTAAGTTTGCTTGGTAAAAGTAAGTACAAGGTCAATCGAGATGGTCAAACGATCGAGATTGATCCAGAAGACATCGTTCTGGGGGAATATCTGCATCTCAATCTGGGAGATCAGGTACCTGTCGATGCAGAAGTGCTTGAAGGAACGATCGAAGTGGATGAGTCCTTGCTGACTGGTGAGAGTGATTCAGTCTTTAAAACAGCAGGTGACAAGCTGATGAGCGGAAGCAATGTCGTTAGCGGTACTTGTCTGGTCACGGCGACGGCGGTCGGACCCGATAGTTATATCAACAAACTCGCAAAATCCAGCAAGGAATTCAAAAAATACCCTTCTCAACTACGCGATTACATGGATAAGATTTTAAAAATCGTCTCGATCTTGCTGGTGCCAGTTGCCATTCTGCTCTATGTCAGAGGTTTTAGTCTAGGACGGTCTTATGTTGAAATTGTTTTAGGAAGTTCAGGTGCCTTGGTCGGCATGATTCCAGAGGGTTTGATTCTCTTGGTTAGTGTGTCCCTAGCAGTAGCAGCCATGAAGCTGGCTAAAAAGAAGGTTCTGGTACAGGAGCTATACTGTGTAGAGACCTTGGCGCGAGTAGATATTCTTTGTTTTGATAAGACGGGAACTATCACGACGGGGAATATGAAGGTCCAAGAAATGGATGCTAATGTAGCAGAGAAACTATCTTCTTATTTGGCTTATTTCGAAGATGAAAATGCAACTTCCCGAGCTCTGAAGACTTACTTAACCTGTGAGAAAAAGTGGGAAGTTCAAGAAGTCGGTGCATTTTCAAGTAAAAATAAGTATTCCTTTGTCCAAGTAAAAGAGGGTGGGACCTATTTCTTCGGAGCCTATGAGTTTCTAGGCTTTACCCAGCCGATGGATGCCTACTATGAACATCTAAAACAGCAAGGTTTTCGAATCTTAACACTCGCTCATAGCAGGGACCAGATTACGAGTCCAGCTAATGTGGAACTACTAGGCCACGTCGTTTTGTCAGATGAGATTAAGGACAATACCAAGGAAACCTTTGACTATTTCGAATCTCAAGGTGTTGAAGTGAAGATTATCAGTGGTGATAATCATGTGGCTGTATATGGGGTGGCTCGTAAGGCAGGTTTTAAGGAAGAAGCCCGTGCGATTGATATGACCAAGGTGAGTGATGACGACTTTGAAAGAGTGGTCTTGGAACACGAAATATTTGGACGTGTGACACCTGAACAGAAGCAAAAGATGGTATCTATTTTGCAAAATGCTGGTAAAACAGTTGCCATGAGCGGTGACGGGGTCAATGATGTTCTGGCTCTCAAGAAAGCAGATATCAGCTTTGCCATGAAGGGGGCTACGAGTGCAGCCAAAAGTGTATCCAATATTGTTTTTCTCACTGATGACTTTGCAGTATTTTATGATATCTTGATGGAAGGACGCCGGGTCATCAATAACATCCAAAAGGTAGCCTCTCTCTTTCTAACAAAGACCTTCTTCTCCATCGTTTTTGCCATTTTGAGTGTGGTATTTGGTTTGGAATTTGCCTTTATCCCCATTCAGTTTACAATCATTTCAGCCATTACGATTGGGATTCCATCCTTCTTCCTGACTTTTGAGTCCAATAAAGAAAAGGTTAGCACTCACTTTATGAGAGATATCCTAACCAACGCGGCGATTGGTGGTGGCGTTCTGGTTGCTAGTGTTCTTTTGACCAATTTCTTTATCACTGTCCCAGGTCAGGTCAAATTTATTTGCTTCCTCCTTGCCCTGATCAATGGTCTGTGTCTAGTTGCCAAGGTCAGCTTGCCTTTTAATCGATACAAGATGCTTTTGCTCACGTTTTTGAGCCTTGCAGCCCTTGTTGGTGTACTTGCCAATACTTTTATCCTACAGGGAGCTTTTGTGCCTTTAGAAGCCAAACAGCTACTCTATGTTGCCATACTAGCAGTGGTGATTGGGTGCTTTCATTATCTTACTAGGAGAAAAAGTTGATACATAAAAAGAATCAGGTTTAATCCTGATTCTTTTTTGTTTATATATTCTCACCGAGATTACATGATACCGAAGAAACGAGCTGCGATACCAACTGCAAAGAGGGCAAGGATGATTGTGATTGGAGATACTTTTTTCTTAAGCAACCACATGCAAAGGAAAGTAAGGAGAAGTCCCATCAATCCTGGAATCAATGAGTCCAACTGACCTTGAAGCGTTTGTGGTTGAACTCTATCTAGGCTCATACCACTAAGCGCTTGACCAAGAATGCCCTTCAACTCAGCTCCTGTAACAGGACCTTCTGGGAAGTTGATGTAGGCACCTTCTGACAATTGTTTGCCTGGAAGGTTGATAGTGAAGTTGATGGATACCCAACGTTGTACAAGAACGGCAAGGATGAACATACCAAGGATAGAAGCACCTTTAGTGATGTCTTTCAAGATACCACCAGACATGTCTTTAGTGATCTCAGATCCAGCTTTGTAACCGAACTCTTGTGTGTACCATAGGAAGGCCATACGGATAGCATTCCATCCGAAGAAGAAGAGAAGTGGACCAACAAGGTTACCAGATGCAGCAAGTGATGCACCAAGAGCTCCAAGGATAGGACGAACTGTAAACCAGAATACTGGGTCACCGATACCAGCAAGAGGTCCCATCATACCGATTTTAACCCCTTGGATAGCCGCGTCGTCGATTTCAACACCGTTAGCGCGCTCTTCTTCAAGTGCAAGAGTAACCCCCATGATTGGAGCAGCGACGTATGGGTGAGTGTTGAAGAATTCAAGGTGGCGCTCAAGAGCAGCCGCTTGGTCTTCTTTTTTAGTGTACAATTTTTTGATAGCTGGGATCAATGAGTAAGCCCAACCCAAGTTTTGCATACGTTCGTAGTTCCAAGAACCTTGAAGGAATTGTGAACGCCACCAAACTTTTTGACGATCTGATTTTGATAATTGAATTTTTTCAGCCATGATTGTTCCCCTTTCTAGTAGTCTTCTAGGATATCACCGATTGGGTCGTTAGAAGTTGCAGCTCCGCCGCCACCGTTTCCACCTTGTTTTGTAAGGTTAAGGTAGATGAAGGCAAGGGCAACACCGATGACACCAAGGGCAATCAAAGTCAATTGAGAGATTGCTGCAAGAGCAAAACCGATAGCGAAGAATGGCCATACTTCACGAGTTGCCATCATGTTGATAACCATAGCATAACCAACGGCAACGACCATAGCACCACCGACAGCCATACCACCGTTCAACCAGTCTGGCATCAAACCAAGAGCGTCTTGAACAGCAGAAGCTGGGATAGCGATAAGGAAGGCAGCTGGGATTGCAATACGAAGACCTTGAAGAAGAAGTGCAACAAAGTGAGCACGCTCAACAGCTGCAATGTTTCCGTCTTTAGCAGCAGCATCAGCTGAGTGAACTAAGGCAACTGAGATTGTACGAACAATCATAGTCAAGAAAAGTCCAGCTACGGCAAGAGGGATAGCTGTTGCTGTTGCAACGGCGATACCTTCAGTAGTAAAGTTACCACCTTTGATCAAGATGATTGCTGCAGCAACAGATGCAAGAGCAGCGTCAGGAGCTACGGCAGCTCCGATGTTTGCCCAACCAAGGGCGATCATTTGAAGAGATCCACCAAGCATAACACCTGCTTCGAGGTTACCAGTTGCAAGTCCGATAAGGGTACATGCGACGATTGGTTGATGGAATTGGAATTGGTCGAGGATACCTTCAAGACCTGCAAGGAAGGCAACAACTACAACCAAGATAGCAGAAATGATTGAAATATCTGACATGGTTTTATTCCTTTTCTATTTAGTTTTAATAAAGTATTTAATCCTGTTTTCAAAAATGATAGAAACAGATTAACATTATTGAACATTTGCTTTCTTAATCAAGTCAAACAAATCTTTTTTCGTGTCGTTTGGTACTTTACGTACGTCAAATTCAACACCGAGGTCACGCATTTTTTCAAAGGTTGCAACGTCTTCTTTGTCCATAGACAAAACGTTGTTAATCATTGTTTTACCTGTTGAGTGAGCCATAGAACCAACGTTAAGGGTCTTGATTGGTACGCCACCTTCGATAGCACGAAGTGCATCTTGTGGAGTTTCAAACAAGATAAGGGCATGAGTTTCGCCGAAACGTGGGTCTTTTGCAACGTCGATCAATTTCTGGATTGGGACAACGTTAGCTTTTACTCCGTTTGGAGCTGCTTGTTTGATCAATTCTTTACGCAATTCGTCGTTTGCAACGTTGTCTGAAGCAACGATGATACGGTCTGCTTTTGAATCAGGAGTCCAAGCAGTGGCAACCTGACCGTGAAGGAGACGAGTGTCTAGACGAGCAAGGTTGATTTTCAGTTTACCGTCACCGATAACTGTTCCTTCTGGAATAGCAGCTTGTGCAACTGGAGCAGCTGCAGCACTTGCAACTTCCTCAACTGGGTTAAGCTCTTCTGGAAGAGCCTTGATGCCATCTTTGGCTTCTTTAATGATATTCGCAGCGACTTTATCCACACCTGCATTCGCGTCCATAAGGCGCTCTGTGTAGGCTTGGATCAACATCGGCAAGTTCAGTCCTGTGATGATGGCAAATTTACGTTCTGGATTTTCTCCCATCACGCGGCTAGCTTGGTTGAATGGAGATCCACTCCAAAGGTCAGCCAATACTAGAACCTCATCTTCTGCGTCAAATGCAGCCACAGCGTTATTGAATTTAGCGTAAAGGTCATCTGGACCTTCATTTGGCATAAAGGTCACAACTTGAACCTTTTCTTGTTCACCAAAGATCATAGATCCTGATTGATGAATACCCGCAGCAAATTCGCCGTGGCTCGCAATAATGATTCCGATACTCATTATTGTCATTCCTCCTTATAAAATGTTTGACTGTGTGTTTAAGAAAACTTTAAGCCTAACTTTAAGTATAAACCGTTTTCATATAAAAATCAACTACTTTTTCTAAAAAGATGTAAAAGTTTTCATAGAATGACTTTTTAAAAATATTAATATATCAATGCTTTTGAGAGATAAATGAAAATGGTAATAGAAAATTTAATATAAAAATACAGAAAATAAGTCGCTTTTGTGAAAACAAAATGAAAACAAAAAGGAAAGATTGCGACCATGCAATCTTCCCTTTTATAGGAATAAATTTTGTAAAGCGTGGGCAACTCCATCTTCTTCGTTGGTCAGAGGAAGTTGTTCGTCTGCATATGGAAGAAGAGCAGGATTGGCGTTTTTCATAGCATATCCCTTGCTTGCAAATGCCAACATTTCAGTGTCATTATGCTCATCACCAAAGGCGATTAAGTCTTTTTTATCACGATTCATCACATTGAGCAAGTACTCTAGAGCAAAGGCCTTGTTTACACCCTTGGGAGTACACTCGAGGATGTTGAGGGGACCGCCCCATGTATTGATAGCTAGTTGGTGCTGATAAAAACGATTCATCTCGTCCGCTAAAGCGTATTTGTCTTCAGCCCTTGTTTGCAAGAGGATGCAGTTGGGATCTTTGGTTACTCGTTCAGGTTTGAATTGATTTTCTGGCCGGAAGTTCTCTACGCCAAATAGTTTAGGATCTGCAATTTCTTCATTCGGTGTCGTGATATAGAATTTTTTTCGATATTCTCCTGCAATAAAATCAGCCTGGATGTCCTCCGTGCGTTTGACCATGTCTAGGAGGTATTTTTTGTCCAAGGTCAAGCACTTTTCATGCGCCCAAGCCTGTCCTGGTAGATGGGTAAGGGAACCATTAAAGTTAATCATGGGAGTATGCAATTCTAGCTCACGGTAGAAATCTTTTGCCATACGATACGGACGTCCCGTCGTGATGATAACATGGTGTCCTTTTTCTGAAATTTTTTTGATCGTCTCTTTGGTGAAATCGGAGAGCTTGCTTTCACTATTCAGCAGGGTTCCGTCCAAATCGACTGCGATAATTTTGTTAGTCATATAAACCTTCCTAGTCGTTTCCAGATAAGATGTCTTCTATTATATCAAAAAGAAGGAAGAAAAGCAGATAAGAACAAAAACTACAGTTGCTTTGATTTATTAAATAAATCAAACAAACATATTGAAAAGGTGAATGATAAATGATATAATACTCATATTGTTCGTAAAAAACAAAAGGAGATTAAAAATGGACAAACTATTTAAACTAAAAGAGCACGGGACAGATGTCCGTACAGAGGTGCTTGCTGGTTTAACAACATTCTTTGCAATGAGTTATATTCTCTTTGTAAACCCTCAAATGCTTTCCCAAACAGGTATGCCTGTTCAAGGTGTGTTCTTGGCAACGATTATCGGTTCTGTAGTCGGTACTTTGATGATGGCTTTCTATGCTAATTTGCCCTACGCACAAGCACCAGGTATGGGATTGAATGCCTTCTTCACATTTACAGTTGTATTTGGGATGGGCTATACTTGGAAAGAAGCTCTTGGTATGGTCTTCATTTGTGGAATTATTTCACTGATTATTACCTTAACAAATGTTCGTAAAATGATCATCGAATCTATTCCAACAACACTTCGTTCAGCTATTTCGGCTGGTATTGGTGTTTTCCTTGCCTATGTTGGAATTAAGAATGCTGGTCTCTTGAAATTCTCAATCGATCCAGGTACTTATACGGTAGCAGGTGAAGGAGCAGACAAGGCTCAAGCTGCACTTACTGCAAACTCAGCAGCTGTTCCAGGCTTGGTAGACTTCAATACTCCAGCCGTATTGGTGGCTCTTGCTGGTTTGGCTATTACCATCTTCTTTGTTGTTAAAGGCATCAAAGGTGGAATTATTCTTTCTATCTTAACAACGACTGTCCTTGCCATTGCTGTTGGTGTTGTCAAATTATCAGGGATTGACTTTGCTAGCAATAATCTTTCATCAGCGGTTAATGATTTAGGAACTTTGTTTGGTGCTGCTCTTGGTTCAGAAGGTTTAGGATCTTTGATTTCAAACACTTCACGTTTACCAGAAACCTTGATGGCTATTCTTGCCTTCTCACTAACGGATATTTTTGATACAATCGGTACTCTTATCGGTACTGGTGAAAAAGTTGGTATCGTTGCGACAAGTGGGGAAAACCATGAGTCAGTTAAATTGGACAAGGCTCTTTACTCTGACTTGGTGGCAACTTCAGTAGGTGCCATTGCAGGTACTTCAAACGTTACGACCTATGTTGAGTCTGCGGCGGGTATCGGTGCTGGTGGACGTACTGGTTTAACAGCCCTAGTGGTTGCGATCTGTTTTGCTCTATCTAGCTTCTTTAGCCCACTTCTAGCGATTGTTCCGACAGCTGCAACAGCACCAATTTTGATCATCGTCGGTATCATGATGCTTTCTAACTTGAAAAATATCCCTTGGGATGATATGGCTGAAGCGGTTCCTGCCTTTTTCACATCTATCTTTATGGGATTCAGCTACTCTATCACACAAGGGATTGCTGTTGGTTTCTTGACATACACCTTGACAAAAGTTGTCAAAGGTCAAGCCAAGGATGTGCACGTAATGATTTGGATTTTGGATGCCTTGTTTATCCTTAACTATATCAGTATGGCGCTATAAATGGTATAATAGGAAAAGGGGAGTCTCCCCTTTTTAATTATAAGGAGGTACATCATGAAAGATAAGACGATTTGGCAAGAGGTTTTAAACAGAGGGAAATGGGTGCTCATCCTTTTGGTAGCTTTTGTTCTATCTCAATTTCCCATAGGACTGGCTTTGTTTTTAGCAAACAAACAGTTTCCGATTTTACAGTCAGGGCTCTTAGTAGGTGCTCTATCCATAGTCGTTTTGATTGTATTCATTATTGGTGCACGAAAAACACAACTTGCTACTTTTAATCTATCCTTTTTTAAGGCAAAAGACTTGGCTCGCTTGGTACTGAGTTATCTGGTGATTTTTGCGACAAATCTCTTGGGTTCACTCCTGCTTCGACTAACAAATGAGGCAACAACCAATAACCAATCAATACTGAATGGTTTGGTTCAGAATAGTTCCTTGATTTCAACTTTCTTCCTACTAGTCTTGATTGCGCCGATTTGTGAAGAAATTTTGTGTCGAGGAATTATTCCTAAAAAGATTTTCCGTGGAAAAGAAAAACTAGGTTTTGTTGTTGGTGCAATCGTCTTTGCCTTGCTCCATATGCCAACCAATTTACCTTCAGTGATTATTTATGGAGGAATGTCAACGGTTTTGACTTGGACAGCCTATAAGACTGAGCGTTTGGAGATGTCCATTTTGCTTCATATGATTCTCAATGGTATTGCATTTTGTTTGTTGGCCTTATTGGTATTGATTAGTAGAAATCTAGGTCTATCATTCTAAACCATTGGCCCGCTTGGAAAAGATGAATACTAGCGTATCCATCTTTTTCTTTTTATGGTAAAATAGAGGGATAATATGGTAGAGAACCTTAAGGGAGTAACCGTTATGTCCAATAAAGTCAACCACGGAAAAACAGCTATTTGTGGAATTATCAATGTAACACCAGATTCTTTTTCGGATGGTGGGCAGTTTTTTGCTCTTGAGCAGGCGCTCCAGCAAGCTCGTAAATTGATAGCAGAAGGAGCGAGCATGCTAGATATCGGTGGAGAATCGACTCGGCCGGGTAGTAGCTATGTTGAGATAGAAGAGGAAATCCAGCGTGTTGTTCCAGTGATTAAAGCTATCCGTGAGGAAAGTGATGTTCTCATTTCTATCGATACATGGAAAAGTCAGGTGGCAGAGGCTGCCTTGAAAGCTGGTGCCAATCTGGTCAATGACATTACGGGTCTCATGGGAGATGAGAAAATGGCGGATGTGGTTGCTAAGGCTAGAGCGAAAGTGGTTATCATGTTTAATCCAGTTATGGCTCGACCTCAGCACTCTAGCTCGCTCATATTCCCTCATTTTGGCTTTGGACAAGCTTTTACAGAGGAAGAGTTAGCTGACTTTGAAAAAATGCCAATCGAAGACTTGATGGAGGCTTTCTTTGAACGAGCTCTAGCGAGAGCGGATCAAGCTGGGATTGCAAGAGAAAATATTCTGCTGGATCCAGGGATTGGCTTTGGTCTGACCAAGAAGGAAAATCTACTCCTTCTACGGGATCTAGATAAACTACACCAGCAAGGCTATCCGATCTTTCTTGGAGTTTCGCGTAAGCGATTTGTTATCAATATCCTGGAAGAAAATGGTTTTGAAGTTAATCCTGAAACGGAAGTCGGTTTTCGTAATCGAGACATAGCTTCGGCTCATGTAACTAGTATCGCTGCGAGACAGGGTGTCGAAGTAGTGCGCGTGCACGATGTAGCCAGTCACAGGATGGCGGTTGAAATTGCGTCAGCCATTCGTTTGGCAGATGATGCAGAAAATCTAGATTTAAAACAATATAAATAAGATGAACGAAATTCAAAACAATCAGTGGATTGCCCACTACCGGACGGACCAACCACATTTTGGCTTGGAACGCATGGTAGAACTCCTAGCTCTGCGAGGCAATCCCCATCTCAAACTCAAGGTCATCCATATCGGAGGGACCAACGGCAAGGGGTCTACCATTGCTTTTTTGAAAAAGATGCTGGAAAAGCTAGGACTGAGAGTTGGGGTGTTCAGCTCGCCCTATCTCATTCATTATACGGATCAGATTAGCATCAATGGGGAATCTATCCCCGAGGCTAGGCTAGAAGCCCTCATGGCAGACTATCAGTCTTTGCTTGAGGGAGAATCGGCTGACAATTTGCAGGGAACAACCGAGTTTGAGATTATCACAGCTCTAGCTTATGATTACTTTGCCTTAGAGCAAGTAGATGTGGCTATCATGGAAGTCGGCATGGGTGGTCTTTTGGATAGTACTAATGTTTGTCAGCCAATTTTGACAGGGATTACGACCATTGGACTGGACCATGTAGCCCTACTTGGGGACACCTTGGGGGCCATAGCAGAGCAGAAGGCTGGTATTGTCAAACAAGGTATTCCTTTGGTGACAGGTCATATTGTTCTTGAAGCCTTGACTGTGATAGACTCTATTGCAGAAGCTAAAAATGCGCCGAGACTTGCCTATGGGAGTGATTATCAAGTTTCTTATCAAGAAAGTGTGGTGACAGGTGAGGTATTTGACTATACAAGTGCTGTCAGACAAGGTCGCTTTCAGACAGGTCTGCTTGGTTTGCATCAGATTGAGAATGCAGGGATGGCGCTTGCCCTCCTAGACACTTATTGCCAGGAGACTGGGCGAGAATTTGCAAGTAATGCCTTGGTCGCTCAAGCCTTGGAGGAAACCAGATGGCCAGGACGTTTGGAGGTCGTGTCTAGCGCCCCATTGTTGCTTTTGGATGGGGCCCACAATCCCCATGCTATCAAGGCTTTATTAGCAACCTTGCAAGAACGCTTTGCGGATTATCATAAGGAAATCCTCTTTACGTGTATTAAAACCAAGGCTTTGGAGGATATGCTGGATTTACTAGAGACGATGCCAGATAGTCAATTGACCTTAACCCATTTTGACGATAGTCGGGCGACGGATGAAAGCGTGCTGAAAGAGACAGCCAAGTCTAGAAATCTCAATTACCAAAGTTGGCAGGATTTTCTAGAGCAGAAATTGACAGATAAAAATGAAGAGAAACAAACAGTTAGGATTGTCACGGGTTCCTTGTATTTCTTGAGCCAAGTGAGAGCCTATCTGATGGAGAGGAAGAACGAGAATGGATACACAAAAGATTGAAACGGCTGTAAAAATGATTATTGAGGCTGTCGGTGAGGATGCTAACCGCGAGGGCTTGCAGGAAACACCTGCTCGTGTAGCCCGTATGTACCAAGAGATTTTTTCAGGTCTTGGCCAAACTGCTGAGGAACACCTGTCAAAATCCTTTGAGATTATCGACGATAATATGGTGGTGGAGAAGGATATCTTTTTCCACACCATGTGTGAACACCACTTCTTGCCCTTCTATGGGAGAGCGCACATTGCCTATATTCCAGACGGTCGTGTGGCAGGCCTGTCCAAGCTAGCTCGTACAGTTGAAGTCTACTCTAAAAAACCACAGATTCAAGAACGGTTGAATATTGAAGTGGCTGATGCCTTGATGGACTATCTGGGGGCTAAGGGAGCCTTTGTTGTCATTGAGGCGGAACATATGTGTATGAGCATGCGTGGTGTCAGAAAGCCAGGTACTGCGACTTTGACTACTGTAGCCCGTGGCGTATTTGAGACGGATAAGGACCTCCGAGACCAGGCTTATCGTTTAATGGGACTATAAAAGAATCCGCTTTAAGCGGATTTTTCTAGAAAGGACTAGTTATGGATCAACTGCAGATTAAAGATTTGGAAATTTTTGCCTATCATGGTCTTTTCCCTAGTGAGAAAGAATTGGGGCAGAAGTTTGTTATTTCCGCAAGCTTATCCTATGATATGACCAAGGCGGCGACAGACTTGGATTTAACAGCCTCTGTCCATTACGGAGAACTGTGTCAGCAGTGGACGACTTGGTTTCAGGAAACCACTGAGGACTTGATTGAAACGGTAGCCTACAAACTAGTTGAACGTACCTTTGAGACCTATCCTCTTGTCCAAGAGATTGAGTTGGAACTAAAAAAACCTTGGGCTCCAGTGCATTTGCCATTGGATACCTGCTCGGTGACCATTCGCCGTCGTAAGCAGCGAGCCTTTATCGCCCTAGGAAGTAATATGGGAGACAAGAAAGCGAACTTGGAACAAGCTATTGATAAACTGCGGACTCGAGGTATCCATATTCTCAAAGAGTCCAGTGTCTTGGCGACGGAGCCTTGGGGTGGTGTGGAACAAGATAGCTTTGCCAATCAGGTGATTGAAGTAGAAACCTGGCTACCAGCACCAGTCTTGTTAGAAACATTATTAACCATTGAGTCAGAAATGGGACGGGTGAGAGAAGTGCATTGGGGGCCTCGTTTGATTGATTTGGACCTGCTCTTTGTGGAGGACCAGATCGTTTACACAGACGAGCTCATCTTGCCTCATCCTTATATAGCAGAACGCCTCTTTGTTCTTGAGCCGTTAGTGGAAATAGCTCCCCATTTTATCCATCCGATCCTAAAGCAACCAATTCGATACTTGGTTGACCAGTTGGAGCAAGGGAATGCCTAAACTTTCCGAGACCTATAGCAAGTGGAAGAGTATCGGGGAGGGACTACTTGCTATTGTTTTAGGGCTTCTCTTGATTCGTTTTGGGCAAGTTATTCCGCGAATGGGGTACCAGTTGCTGATGGGCTACTTTTCCTTGTCAGCAGTTTGGCACTTGTTGACTCGCTGGTTTCAAGATAAAAAACGTCGGGAAAATATCTTTGTAACCTTGGGCAAGCTGGTGGTAGCAGCTCTCGTGTTTGACTCTATCATTTTGCAAGATCTTGCCCTCTATCTCTTGGTCTTTATCATTGCGAGCTACCAGTTGTTTACGGGCATCATTAGTCTTGTGACCTGGTCTCTCTATCGAAAAAATGCCATTCATCCTCGGATCCATCATCTCTTTGATGCTGTATGGATGCTAGGATTCGGGCTTTATAGCATCTCTCCTTTTCACGATGCAGCGAATTTTGAATTGCTCTTGCTTGGATTTTACTTGCTCATGCTAGGAGCTAGTAGCCTCCGGGACGGTTTCTTTTTTGAAAGGATAGAAAACAATCCCAAGCTGAAACGACGTATGCGAATGACTCTGCCGATCTTTGTGACAGCTCTGATTCCTATCAGCACCTTGCGAAAACTAAATGAGTGGCTGGCAAATCATGAAAGCCAAGAAGGGGAAGTTCATTCGGAAAGAAAAAACGACCAGACGGTTGATCTGGAAATTTTTGTCCATACCTCAGAAACCTCTTTCTTCCTCGCTATGGGACATGTGGATATTTGTTATCAAGGGCAGGTTATTTCCTATGGTTCGTATGATCCTCACTCGGAGCGTCTATTTGGCATGGTTGGAGACGGTGTTTTGTTTAAGGCCAATCGGGAAAAATACATTGAGCTTTGTAAGAGGGAAAGTCAGAAGACCTTGTTCGCTTATGGTCTGAGTTTGACGGACCAACAGAAAGCAGCTATCCAAGCTCGCCTAGCAGAGATAGAAGACCTGTTAATTCCTTGGGAACCAAGTTCGCAGTTGATGAAAAGAAGAGAGGGAGAGGTCAAGCATACCTACTCCTACCAACTAAAAGAGGAAGCGGATGCGATGCTTTATAAATTCAGCTCATCCGAGTTTAAGACCTACTTTGTTCTCAGTACCAATTGTGTCTTGCTGGCAGACTCTATCGTGGGAAAAGCTGGGACTGATATATTGAGTCCCCAAGGTTTCATTGTGCCAGGGACTTATCAGGATTATCTTGACTTAGAGTATACAAAACCAAACGGTCTAGTTGTCAGTCGATCCATTTATTAGAAAAAGAAAACTCTAGTTCCTCAGCAGTTTACGCCGAGAAGCTAGAGTTTTTAAAATAGGTCATTTTCTTCTGGAAGGAGGATGGTTTCTCTGCCGTCTAGGTCTAAAACAAGGACCCTAGGAGGGTAAAGCGGATCAAAAGGATGATTGAAATCAAAATCAATGCTAGTCGGAAGGTGCTGGCTAGAAAAATGGAAGGTGATGGTCCCCTTATTGTTGAGCAGTTGAAACTCAAGTTCTTCTTCTAATTCAAAGACATTTTTCAGGAAATGATCAATAATATACCATAAAGAGTCAATGACATCGTCAGGCAAGCTGGTCACGACACCAAAACTAGCGGAACGTCTCTGTGTATTTGTAAAAGCCATGTTTTCCTCCCCCTTTTATTTTCCTTATCATACAGCAAAATGTCTTAAAAATCAAGAAATCCTACTCGCTTTTTCAAAATGGGAATAAACTGTGAAATTTTTTCAAAGTTTCTCTAAAAAATACTTGAAAGTGTTTACAATAAGTGATAAAATGGAGTAAGTAGATGCGTGAAAGCGAAATTTTCATTATAGAAAGGAAACGGAATGAACACAGATGATACAGTAACGATTTATGACGTCGCCCGTGAAGCAGGAGTTTCAATGGCAACAGTTAGCCGTGTCGTTAATGGCAACAAGAATGTTAAAGAGAACACTCGAAAAAAAGTCCTAGAAGTGATTGATCGCTTGGACTATCGTCCAAATGCGGTAGCACGTGGTTTGGCTAGCAAGAAAACAACGACAGTCGGAGTTGTGATTCCTAACATTACCAATGGTTATTTCTCAACACTTGCTAAGGGGATTGACGACATTGCTGAAATGTACAAGTATAACATTGTCCTAGCAAATAGTGATGAGGATGATGAAAAGGAAGTTTCAGTGGTTAACACTCTCTTTTCAAAACAAGTCGATGGGATTATCTTTATGGGCTATCACTTGACTGAAAAGATTCGTTCAGAATTCTCTCGTTCACGGACACCGGTTGTTCTTGCCGGTACTGTGGATGTAGAACACCAACTTCCAAGTGTGAATATTGACTACAAACAAGCAACGATTGATGCCGTGAGCTACCTTCTCAAAGAAAACGAGAAAATTGCTTTTGTGAGTGGACCACTCGTCGATGATATCAATGGCAAGGTTCGTTTGATTGGTTACAAGGAAGCCTTGAAAAAAGCTGGACATTCTTATAGCGAGGGATTGGTCTTTGAATCAAAATACAGCTATGATGATGGTTATGCCTTGGCAGAACGCTTGATTTCATCACAAGCTACAGCCGCAGTTGTAACAGGTGATGAATTGGCAGCAGGTGTCCTAAATGGTTTGGCTGACCACGGTGTGTCTGTACCAGAAGAGTTTGAAATCATTACGACAGATGACTCTCAGATTGCACGATTCACTCGTCCAAACTTGACGACTATTGCCCAACCTCTTTATGACTTAGGTGCTATCAGCATGCGTATGTTGACTAAGATTATGCATAAGGAAGAGTTGGAAGAACGTGAAGTTCTCTTACCTCATGGTTTGACAGAGCGCCGCTCTACACGAAAACGTAATTAGAAAAAATCAGGGAATCGTGAGATTTCCTGATTTTGTGTTCTAGAGAAGAGGTTTATCCTTCCATATAGTCTTTCAAAGCTTGTCCTTTTAGTCCAGCATTAAGGGCAATTAATAATTTGAGGCGCGCTTTTTGAGCGTTGAGTTCTTTGACAAAGAAAACACCAGCTTGTTGCAACTGTACCCCTCCACCTTGGTAGGCGTAGACAGGTTCAGCAATACCATTAAAACAACGTGAGACCAAGGCGACTGGAATCCCTTTTTGCAGGAGATTTTCCAACTTTTGAGCTGTTTCTTTGGGAACATTGCCTGCTCCAAAGGCCTGAATAACTAAGCCATCCAGCTGTTCCAAGTCTAACATATCAATCAGCTCGTCTGTCATACCGGCATAGGCTGAGATGATGGGAACTAGACCTTGAATATGTTCGAGATCAAACCGGACACGAGGTTCAGCTGTTTTGAAGTAGAGGATTTCTTGCTTCATGATAAGGCCAAGTGGTCCATGTGTTGGGGTTTGAAAGGTGCTGACATTGGTCGTATGAGTTTTGGTAACATACTTGGCTGCGTGGATCTCATCGTTCATGACGACCAGCACACCCTTGTCGGCTGCTTTATCATCACTGGCAACTCGTAAAGCGCTCAGATAGTTATAAACACCATCGCTACCAAGTTCGTTTGAACTACGCATGGCCCCTGTTAGAACGATGGGGATGGGCGGAATTTTCATGGTATCAAGGAAGTAAGCTGTTTCTTCTAAGGTATCTGTACCATGTGTGATGACAACTCCATCGTAGTTATCAGCTTCCTCTTTAATCTTATGATAGAGTGCAAGCATATGCTTGGGTTTGATATGAGGGCTTGGCAGATTAAAAAAGTCTAGGGCATGAACCTCAATCCCTTCAAGCGGATTGGAAACATGGTTCATGGGATTTTCCTGGCTAGTTACAACGGCACCAGTGGCGTCTGCTTGCATGGAAATAGTCCCACCTGTATGTAAAACAAGGATTTTCTTAGGCATGATTTAGTCACTCTTTCTGAAATGTGGTATAATCATTGTAACACAAAAGGGGAGAATGGGACAGGATGGAAGTCAAGGCTGTTTTTTTTGATATCGATGGAACGCTAGTCAACGATCGCAAGAGTGTTTTGAAATCCACTAAGGACGCGATTAAGATTGTCAAAGAGCAAGGAGTGCTTGTTGGAGTAGCGACAGGACGAGGGCCGTTTTTTGTCAAGGAATTGATGGAAGACTTGGACCTAGACTTTGCGGTGACCTACAATGGCCAATACATTTTTAATAAAGAAAAGGTGCTCTTTGCAAGTCCGATTGCTAAGTCAAGCCTGCGTCAACTGATTGCTTACGCTAAAAAGGAGCGTAAAGAAATCGCTCTTGGAACCGAGCATGCCGTTGTTGGTTCGAAGATTATGTCATTTGGTCTCGGCTCCTTTTCACAACTGGTTAGTCGTTTTATTCCGACTGTGCTGACAAGAACCGTTAGCCGTTCCTTTAATCGAATGGTTAGCAAGGCAGTTCCTCAAAAGGAAGACGACCTGCTTAACTTGATTAATCAACCCATTTATCAAGTTTTGATGCTGATGACGCCAGAGGAATCTGAGAAGGCAGCAGCTGATTTTGAAGATTTGAAATTAACTCGAAGCAATCCTTTTGCAGCAGATATCATCAACCAAGGAAATTCCAAACTAGAAGGCATTCGCCGAGTCGGGAAAGAATATGGATTTGATCTCAATCAAGTCATGGCCTTTGGTGATTCAGACAATGATCTAGAAATGTTGGCGGGTGTTGGGATGTCGGTTGCTATGGGAAATGGCAGTAGCAGTGTCAAAGAAGTCGCCAAGCATATTACGGCAAGTAATCAACAAGATGGTATCCACAAGGCGCTCGAGCACTTTGGTGTTTTGGCTTCAGAAAAAGTGTTTGTCAGTCGAGACTATCACTTTAATAAGGTCAAAACCTTCCACCACATGATGGATGAACGAACTCAAGAAGAGCCACAGGCATGGGATGCTGAAGGTGCAACCCACCGAGCAGATTTTAAAATTGAAGAATTAGTAGAGTTTGTTCGCGCAGCAAGTTCTTCGGAGGAAGAATTTCAAAACTCCCTTGCAAGCATGCATGAGGCACTTGATAAGGCGGCAGAGAAAGTGGCGAAAAAGACGCCTGCTAAGCAAAATCTGGTCGGTCAAGTGGATGCTTTGATTGACACACTGTATTTTACATACGGTAGTTTTGTTTTGATGGGAGTAGATCCAGAACGTATCTTTGACATTGTTCATGAGGCAAATATGGGGAAGGTTTTCCCTGATGGGAAAGCTCATTTTGATCCAGTTACACACAAGATTTTAAAACCAGAAGACTGGGAAGAAAAATATGCTCCAGAACCTGCCATCCGACAGGAACTACAACGTCAGTTTAAAGCTTATGAGCGACATAAAGAAAGAAAAAATAAAAAATAAGAGAAATTTCTTTTCCCTGGATGAAAAATTCGGGGATTTTTTGAGCTGAAAAACCGAACAATTTTATATATATCACTAATTATTATTAGCATATTTATACTAGAAAAAGAAAAGAAAAAAATGAAAAGATAGTGAAAATAAAACAACGGGAAATTACATTGCTTACAAAGAATAGTTGAAAAGCTAGATACATTACTAATATATCTAGCTTTTCTTTTGAAAGAATATCAAAAAAAAGACAAGTCAAATTATTTGATATTTGAAAGTTGCTGTGTTAGAATAAATTAAGAAAGCGAATAAATATAAAATCCTCATGCCGCTATAATATGCTCTTTTTAAAGACAGAAAGTCAACTTGTTTATTTCAGGCCTGTTAACAAGTTGATGTGAGGAGTTCACTCTAGCTTTGAGGTTTAGTTATAAAATTGTGCACAATTGCTTTCCAAATTTTTATTATTTTAATTTTCAAGTTTAAAAATTAAAGAATTAAGAGGTTGAAATGAAGAAAAAATATACCTATTTGACAGCTTCTGTTTTAACAGCTGTAACAATGCTTCCAACTTTTGCACCAAGTGAAGCTCACGCTGCTTACAATTGGAATGGAAATAATAGTTACTATACAAGAACTAGCCGCCGTTCAAGCAATCGTACTTCTAACCGTACTACTGCAAATCGTAGCCGCACATCAAACTATACTGTAAGAAGTTATGGCTACAACAGTTATTACCCAAGCTATAACTATGGCTACAATAGCTACTATCCAAGCTATAACTATGGATATGGTAGCTATTACCCAAGTTACAACTACGGTTACAATAATTGGAATAACTACTATGGCTATGGCAACATTAGCAACTACTATGGTTATAACTATTGGAATAATTACAACAACCTTGCTAGCGATGAAAACTATATTTACTGGAATGGCAATCACTACTACCGTATGAACGATGGTAGCTTCCGTATTTATCGTAACGGTCAGTGGAAACCTTTGACAAACAATAGTAATAACAACTCATCTACTAACAACTTGGAAAACGACCCACACTATCGTTATGAAAATGGTTACCATTACTATGTATTGGACAATGGTGATTATTACTACTACCAAAATGGTAAGTGGGTATTGGTGAAAGATTCTGCTGATACAACACCAGCACAACCGGCAACACCTGCTGAACCAAAACCAGCACAACCAACAACTCCGGTTGAGCCAGCACAACCAAGCCAACCTGAAGTTCCTGCTCCAACGCCAGCAGAACCAGAGACTCCAACACCAGCTCCTAGTGATAAACCTGAAGAGCCAACAACACCAGCTGAGCCAAAACCAGAACAACCAGCAACTCCAAGTGTTGACCTACCAGAAAATCCACCAATTAATGGTGCTGATAGTGAATTTGATCCATTCAAGCCATCAACAGAAACGCCAGCAGAACCAAAACCAGAAACACCAGCAACTCCAGCTATCCCAACAACACCAGGTTTGGTAACGACTGATGAACCAAGTGAAAACCAAATCCCTGATTATGTTGAAAAACCAGCTGAAGGATTGGAACACTTGGCTTGGGCACCAAATGGACAAACTCCAAAATTGGTTTACCCACCAGGTAAACCAGGTGATGCAGTCCTCAAGAATGATAAAAACTACTACTTCGACGGTAGTGTACATTACTACTATGTACCATCTAACTCAGAGCGTACAGGTTACTCAGCATACTGGAAGTGGCTTGGAGGAAAATGGAAACTTCAAGGGATGACTGATCCAAACGATCCAGCTCGTGATCCAAAACTTCACGAAAACACTGCTGATGACGAGTACATGTACAGTGACAAGAACTCAAGTGTGAAACTTTACTCAACTAACTTGGTAACGACTGCTAAAGCAGGTCAAGCATTGCCATTCAAGAATGTTGAAGAGTTCAAAAACTATGTCATCGAAAAAATGAATCCTAAGTTCCTTGATAACTCTGGTTGGGATGCTAAAGTTGAGTGGGAAATCGAAGATCCAGAAATCTTTGAGAAGACGAAAGAAAACCCATACGCTAAGGACTATGTCTTGATTGCAAATCTCAAGAGTGGTGTCGAAGACAAGAAATACAGTGATGTAGAATTTGGTTATGTGAAGTTTGTTTACCGTGTTGAAGCAACAAACGATACAAATTATGACTATGTTTCAAAAGCGAAAGAAGCTTTCGCTAAAATCAATGAAGAGCGTAAAGCTCAAGGATTGAAAGAATTGACTTGGTCTGAAGACATTTATCAAAATCAAGCACTTCCAAAAGTAAATGAAATTTCACGTCAATACGATAGCACAGGCTTTGTAGGACGTCGTGATGAAGATGCTGCTGTTGTCGTTAAGAAATGGGCAAACAGTGGTTTGAGAGACTTGCTTCTCGATCCGAATGTCACTGAAGGAGCTGTAGCAGCAGTAGTTGATGGAAACGGTGTATACTACTGGGCATACAGTTACAAATAATTCAATCTTTTGAGATTGACTACTTTCTAAATAAGATAGAGGCTTTAAACAATTGATTAAAGCCTTTTTCTGACCCAATCAGGACAAACAAAAAGGAGCTCAAGGCTCCCTTTTTTAATGACTACAATGTTTTTTCTCTTTCTCTCACGACTAGCAAATCGACTTTTGCATGGCGGAGAATGTACTCAGATGAAGAACCAACCAAGAGGCGTTCAAAGGCATTGAGCCCTGTTGCACCAACGAGAATCAGGTCGACATTTTCTGCGTCTGGAATAGTACGGGCAAGGAGGGTTTTTGGATTTCCCATTTCGATGACGATGTGAATATCGGTCACACCAGCATCTCTTGCGCGCTTTTCGTACTCCTTCATGAGACTTTCAGCATCGACTTGGAGTTCTTCGTAAACTTCAGCATCAAAGGTAGACACGCTTTGAAGAGCGCGTGTGTCGATAACATGGGCGATGGTGAGCTTGGATTCGTTGCGTAGAGCAGTGTAAACACCTTTGACGAAAGCCAAATCCGCTTCTTTAGAACCATCAATTGCGACCATAACATTTTGGTAACGTTGTGCCATAATGAAACCTCCTGAAATTTTCTTACTGTTATTGTAACCCTTTTCACTAAAGAAGTAAAGTAAAAATCATATTTAAATAAATATTATCGGAGATTCAATTTGGTGGAGATATGTTAAAATAAAAGAAAACGGGATAGTAGGAAACACAGCGAGGGGATGAGAAAGTATGAAAGGGTCTGTTAAAGTTTCTAAAAAAATAAGTTTTCTTTATCATGGAATGATCCTTGCGTCACTTGTAGGTGAAGTAGTGATGCTTTGGCAGCTGGGAAGAGTCGTGCCCGTTCTCTATCCAGGTTTTGTTGGATTTCTTCTCTTTCACCTAGTCTACCACATCATTTTATTTGTGATTGCAAAGAGAAGTGGTCGCTTGGACTATTTGGTCACGTGGGGGCTCTTTCTCATGTTTAATCTTTTGTATGACTCCTTTTTAGCATTAGTCTTTCTAGGTTTGTCTTTTGGTATGTGAGAAAATACTTCTGTATTCTAGTTGTTTAGACAGTGAGAACCTAGTCGTTGTGAGTTTTTTTCTTTGCTTGCTCATTTCAGGAAACTTGTCGCAATCCCTTTCTAGTGGTATAATGTTACTATCTCTATGAATTGAGGAAACAAGATGAAAGAATATAACAAGTCTAGTAAGTTAGAGCACGTTGCCTATGATATCCGTGGCCCTGTTTTGGAAGAAGCCATGCGGATGCGAGCAAACGGAGAAAAGATTTTACGTCTGAATACAGGGAATCCAGCAGAATTTGGCTTTACAGCGCCAGATGAGGTCATTCATGACTTGATTATGAATGCGCGTGATAGTGAGGGATATTCTGACTCCAAAGGGATTTTCGCAGCCCGCAAGGCCATCATGCAGTATTGCCAACTGAAGAAATTCCCCAATGTGGATATTGATGATATCTACCTTGGAAATGGTGTCAGTGAGCTAATTGTTATGTCCATGCAAGGGCTTTTGGATAATGGCGATGAGGTCTTGGTGCCTATGCCAGACTATCCTCTCTGGACAGCCGCGGTCAGCCTAGCTGGGGGGAATGCCGTTCACTATATCTGTGATGAAGCTGCAGAGTGGTACCCAGATATTGACGATATCAAGTCAAAAATTACTTCCAATACCAAGGCAATCGTCCTTATCAATCCAAATAACCCAACTGGAGCCCTTTATCCTAAGGAACTCTTGCTGGAGATTATTGAGATTGCTCGTCAGAACGATTTGATCATCTTTGCGGATGAAATTTATGATCGCATGGTGATGGATGGGCATGTGCATACGCCTGTGGCAAGCTTGGCACCTGATGTTTTCTGTGTCAGCATGAATGGTTTGTCAAAATCTCACCGTATCGCTGGTTTTCGTGTAGGATGGATGGTCTTGTCTGGTCCTAAGCACCATGTCAAGGGCTATATCGAAGGTCTCAATATGCTGTCCAATATGCGTCTTTGCTCTAACGTTTTGGCCCAGCAAGTCGTACAAACTTCACTAGGTGGGCACCAGTCAGTGGATGAATTGCTCCTTCCTGGTGGACGAATCTATGAGCAAAGAAACTTCATTTACAATGCCATTCAAGATATCCCAGGTTTGTCTGCGGTCAAGCCGAAGGCGGGTCTTTATATATTCCCTAAAATCGACCGCAATATGTACCGCATTGATGATGATGAACAGTTCGTTCTTGATTTCTTGAAGCAGGAAAAGGTTCTCTTGGTTCATGGTCGTGGTTTTAACTGGAAGGAACCAGACCATTTCCGTATCGTTTACCTTCCTCGTGTGGACGAATTGGCGCAAATTCAAGAAAAGATGACACGTTTCTTGAGTCAGTATCGTAGATAAGGCTTTCATAGGGAAAAGCAGGAAACATTTACTTAGAGCTATTGACAAATAGGTCAGAATCAGATAGAATAGTAAAGTATGTTTAGTAACTGATCACTTTATAGCCGGCTAAACGAATACAAAATCTATGAGGAGGTATTCATCGTGAAACGTACTTATCAACCAAGTAAACTTCGTCGTGCGCGCAAACACGGATTCCGTAACCGTATGTCAACTAAAAACGGTCGTCGCGTATTGGCAGCTCGTCGTCGTAAAGGACGCAAAGTTTTGGCTGCTTAATCCAAACGAATTCAACAAAGAAGTCAGTAGGAACTCGAGTCTACTGGCTTTTCTTTTGATTTTAAAGAGTGCATTGTCCACGAAATAGGTCATTTCAGATGAAACTCATGGAGGGCTCATTTAAAAGGTCACATACAAAAAACTCAAAACCAGATATAAGTTACTGATTTTGAGTTTTTGTTTATTCTTTTAAGTGATAAGAGTAGCTAGCGACAACGACGTCTTCGTGCCATCTGAGAGCGTATTTTAGTTTAAGGCTCATTTGATTGTGCAGGATATTTTGCCAAGGCTTGTTAGGGATAAACTGTGGGACAAGGACTGTAACGGTGTAGTTTTTTTGCTTAGCTTCTTGGGCGATTCGTTTGACATACTTAACGCTAGGGGTGATGATGTCGCGGTAGCTGGTATTGATATTCTTCAGAGTGATATTTGGGAAGTAATCGGCAAATTCCTGAAGAATTTCTTGGTCTTTTTCTGCCGTTTCTTTAGTAGAAATGTGCATGGCTAACACTTCGTCACCGATACTTTGAGCGTAGTTAATGGCTCCGACACTTACTCGAGTGACATTTCCTACTAGAACAAGGACAAGATTGCCGTCATAAGTGCGCTTTTCAATTCCTTCGTAGAGTCGTAGTTGTTTTGCCACTTTTTGGTAATGGCTGTGAATGGACAAAAAGAGGAAAGTTAAAACTAGGATAATTGGGAAGAATGGCCAGATATCACCCAGTCTGAAGAGGAGTAAAATGAGAACGATAGCATAACAAATTATGGCCCCAAGGATATTAGCAAAGGCAGGTTTTAAGAAGTTTGCTCCTTTTTCCTTTTTCCAATGGCGAATCATCCCAGTCTGAGAGAGGGCAAAGGGAACGAAGACCCCGATAGTATAAAGAGGAATCAAGCGTTCAGTATTCCCGTTAAAAATGAGAAGAAGGATCATAGCCCCAAAGGCCAGAGTTAAGATACCGTTGGAGTAGCCAAGGCGATCCCCTTTTTCCATAAAGAGATGGGGCATGTACTTGTTTTTAGCCATATTGTAGGCCAACATAGGGAAGGCTGAAAAGCCAGTATTTGCAGCTACAGCTAGAATCAAGGCTGTTGAGAACTGGAAGAGATAGTAGCTAGCATGACCAAAGAATGAATCACCAAGAATGCCCTTGGCCATTTGCGAGAGGATGGTTTCTCCATTTTGAGGCGTGATGCCCATCCAGTAGTTTAGGAAGGTGATGCCTGCAAAAAGGAATCCTAAAATCAGCGACATGATGGTCAAGGTCTGAGCAGCATTCTTTTCTTTCGGAGTTTTGAAAAATGGTACTGCATTTGAAATAGCCTCAACCCCTGTCAGAGAGGCAGAACCACTGGTAAAGGCTCTCAATAGGAGAACGATGGAAAGGCTCGGAACAGTTTGTCCAATGGTTGAAGTCGCCTGATAGTTTAGGGAACCTGTAAACAGTTGAAAGACCCCATAAAGCAAGAGAAAGACGGTACTGAAGATAAAGAGGTAGACGGGAATCATCAGAGAGCTGGCAGATTCTTTCAATCCTCTTAAATTCAAGAGCATGAGCAGACAGACTAGGAAAATAGAGATATGAAGATTGTAGGGATGGAGAGCAGGGATAGCTGCAGTGATAGCATCAGCTCCAGACGCAACGGATACGGCTACTGTCAGCATATAGTCAACAAGGAGGCTGCCTCCAGCAATCAAGCCCAGTTCAGGGGAAAGATTTTCCCGAGTGACCATATAAGCCCCTCCGCCTTGAGGATAGGCATGAATGATTTGACGATAGGAAATGGTCAAACTAGCGAGCAGTAAGAGGACAAAAATACCGATAGGGAGGCTCCACCAAATGGCGAGAGGAGAGAGACTGACTAATACGAGAATGACTTGTTCAGGTCCATAGGCAATAGAAGACAGGGCATCACTGGATAACATTGCAAGTGCCTGCATTTTTCCAAGTAATCCCCCTTCGCCGTCTGTGAGAGACTTGAGTGGTCGACCGATAAAGGTATATTTTAATTTTCTAAACATTTTCGTTTCCTTTGCTGAAAATTTCAATAAGTGTTATTATACTGCTTTGAAAAAAGGCAGTCAAGGGAGAATGATTGGTATTAGAATATTTTTACAAGCCGAGGGATGCTATTTTTGGTATAATAGATGGAAGAAAATGAGGTTAGAAGAGATGATTTTTGATACGCACACACATTTAAATGTGGAAGAATTTGCAGGACGTGAGGCCGAAGAAATCGCCTTGGCTGCTGAGATGGGTGTGACACAGATGAATATTGTTGGTTTTGATAAGCCAACCATTGAGCGAGCCCTAGAATTGTCAGATGAGTATGAGCAACTCTACGCAACTATTGGTTGGCATCCAACGGAAGCAGGGACTTACACAGATGAGGTCGAAGCTTACTTGCTTGAAAAACTAAAACATCCCAAGGTTGTTGCCTTGGGGGAGATTGGTCTGGACTATCACTGGATGACAGCACCTAAGGAAGTACAGGAGCAGGTTTTTCGTCGTCAGATTCAGCTGTCTAAGGACTTGAATTTGCCCTTTGTGGTCCATACTCGTGATGCGCTAGAAGATACTTATGAGATTATCAAGAGTGAGGGCGTTGGTCCTCGTGGTGGGATTATGCATTCATTTTCAGGCTCTTTGGAGTGGGCTGAGAAGTTTGTCGAGCTTGGCATGACCATTTCTTTCTCAGGTGTGGTGACATTTAAGAAAGCGACGGATATCCAAGAAGCTGCTAGAGAGCTTCCTTTAGACAAGATTTTGGTAGAGACGGATGCACCCTACCTGGCTCCTGTTCCTAAACGTGGCCGTGAAAACAAAACAGCCTACACACGCTATGTGGTAGATTTTATCGCCGACTTGCGTGGGATGACGACCGAGGAATTAGCAGTTATAACGACTGCAAATGCAGAGCGTATCTTTGGATTGGACAGCAAGTGATGAAAGAAAAAATTTCTCAAGTCATTGTGGTCGAAGGTCGCGATGATACGGCCAATCTCAAACGTTACTTTGATGTAGAGACCTATGAAACACGAGGTTCCGCAATAAATGACCAGGATATAGAACGCATTCAGCGCCTGCATGAACTGCATGGAGTCATTGTCTTTACCGATCCAGATTTTAATGGGGAGCGGATTCGTCGCATGATTATGACGGCCCTTCCGACAGTTCAGCATGCCTTTCTCAAACGAGATGAAGCGGTTCCCAAGTCCAAGACCAAGGGGCGTTCACTGGGAATCGAACACGCTAGCTATGAGGACCTGAAAACAGCACTGGCTCAGGTGACAGAGCAATTTGAAAACGAGAACGAGTTTGACATCAGTCGTGGTGACTTGATTCGCCTAGGTTTCCTAGCGGGAGCAGACAGCCGTAGACGCCGAGAGTATCTAGGCGAACAGCTCCGCATCGGCTATTCCAACGGCAAGCAACTCCTCAAGCGCTTAGAGTTATTTGGGATAACCTTGGCAGAAGTGGAAGAAGTGATGGCTAAGTATTCAGACTAACGGAGTCAGAAATGAAAAAAGTGATTATTACGGGTGGCAATAGTGGTATTGGCTATCAGGCTGCAAAACAATTAGCTGAAAAGGGCTGGTCGGTAACTCTCTTTTGTAGACGGAAAGAAGCTGCCGAGCAAGCTTGTGAGGAAATTCGTCAGCAGACAGGAAATCCGCATGTAGATTATATCTTGGTTGATTTATCTGATATGAAGAGTATCAGAAAAGCGGCGGAACAGTATATTCAAAAAGAAGACGTTCTAGACGTTCTGATTAACAATGCGGCTGATTTTGATTTGTCAGTCAAAAAGCCAATCCTGACTAGGGAGGGATTAGCAAAGCAATTTGCGACCAATATTGTTGCCCCTTTCTTGCTTTCTATCTTGTTGAAAGGTTTGTTGGAAAAATCTGAGAGTGGTCGGATTATTAATATCTCTTCCCAAGGGCTGATTCTTTATCCTTTCATGAAGCTTGATTTTGAAAATTTAGCTGGTCAAAAACATTACAATCCTGCTAAGACTTATTATCAGAATAAACTAGCCTTGTTGATGCTGTCGCTTTATATGCGGAAACATTGGAAAGGTATCAAAATTCAGGCAATCCGTGTGACCAATGTCAAAGTTGATATGCGCCGCTATGATCACCTCAGCGATTTTATGAAAAATTTGTATAAAATCAAGTCAAGATTTTCAATTAGTCCTGAAGAAATGGCCAAAGTCTACACAGCCTTATCTACAGAAGATGGATATGACGGTTTTTTGTATGACGAGAAATGCAGGGAAGTAAAAGCAAATAGATCTGCTTACGAAGAAGAAGAGCAAGCAAAACTCTATTCCTTACTTGAACAACTGACATTTTCAAGAGACAATCTATAAAGAATTAGAAAAATAAATTTTATGCTTATTTCAATAGTGGAAAGAAATTTAGATATCGAAATCTGTTTGGAGAGTCCTGAAAAGTGATAACAATAGCCAGATAACCCAAAAATACAAAAGGAATGTGTTACAATAGAGGTACTTAGATTTATTTTGATAGCGTTAAAATAGAAGCTTATAAGGACAGTGCGAAATGAAAATTCGAGTTGATAGAGATTCTGTGTGTATGGGAGACGATGCATTGTCTCATGAGACAGAATTTGAGATTCCTGAAGAAATGACGGTGAAAGAATTTTTTGACTTTCTAGAAAAGGAACGTTATTTGCCGTCTGTTCAAGGAAACAATGTCGCTTGGGAACTCCGTAATCGAAATGGGGAACAAGGTGTTTATTTCACCAAAACACGAGAGATTATCCATCCAAATGCGGTCTTAAAAGAGATGTTGGAAGGAATTACTGAGACTCCCTTATTTGTTTTGCTCTATCATTATACTCCGGAAGCATATTATATTAGAAAAGAGAATAAATGAGAATTGCAGATTATAGCGTGACCAAGGCGGTGCTGGAGCGTCACGGTTTTACCTTTAAAAAGTCCTTTGGGCAAAATTTCCTGACGGATACCAATATTCTTCAAAAAATCGTGGATACAGCTGAGATTGATGATCAGGTTAATGTCATTGAAATCGGTCCAGGAATTGGTGCCTTGACAGAATTTTTGACTGAGCGTGCGGCAGAGGTCATGGCTTTTGAGATTGACCACCGTTTGGTACCGATTTTAGCGGATACCCTGCGTGATTTTGATAATGTGACCGTAGTCAACGAGGACATTCTCAAAGTTGACTTGGCGCAGCATATCCAGAATTTCAAAAATCCAGACCTGCCAATCAAGGTGGTAGCCAACTTACCTTACTATATCACAACGCCTATTCTCATGCATTTAATCGAGAGTGGCATTCCTTTTAGTGAGTTTGTCGTTATGATGCAAAAAGAAGTGGCGGACCGTATCTCAGCACAGCCAAATACCAAGGCTTACGGTAGTTTGTCGATTGCTGTGCAGTATTACATGACAGCCAAGGTTGCCTTTATCGTGCCTCGTACGGTCTTTGTGCCAGCGCCAAACGTAGACTCAGCTATCCTGAAAATGGTGCGTCGTCCAGAGCCAGCTGTAGCAGTGAAAGATGAGAACTTCTTCTTTAAGGTTTCCAAGGCTAGTTTCACCCATCGTCGCAAGACCTTGTGGAATAACCTGACAGGTTATTTTGGGAAGACCGAAGAAATCAAGGACAAACTGACCAAGGCTTTGGATCAGGCAGGCTTGTCTCCATCTGTGCGTGGTGAAGCTCTCAGCTTGGCAGAATTTGCTAGTCTGGCAGATGCGCTTAAAGGACAAGGACTCTAAGATGCAGGGACAAATCATTAAAGCCTTGGCGGGCTTCTATTATGTGGAGAGTGATGGCCAAGTCTATCAGACACGCGCGCGTGGGAATTTCCGTAAGAAAGGCCATACCCCTTACGTTGGGGACTGGGTAGATTTCTCTGCTGAGGAAAATTCCGAAGGTTATATCCTCAATATACACGAACGGAAAAACAGTCTGGTCCGTCCGCCTATTGTTAATATTGACCAAGCTGTGGTAATCATGTCCGTCAAGGAACCGGACTTCAACAGCAACTTGTTGGATCGTTTCTTGGTTCTTCTGGAACACAAGGGCATCCATCCTATCGTTTATATTTCTAAAATGGACTTGCTGGAAGATAGGGGAGAACTGGATTTTTATGAACAGACTTATGGTGACATCGGCTATGACTTTGTGACTAGTAAAGAGGAACTCCTACCTTTGTTGACAGGAAAAGTGACGGTCTTTATGGGGCAGACAGGTGTTGGAAAATCAACACTCCTCAATAAAATCGCACCAGATCTCAATCTTGAAACAGGAGAGATCTCAGACAGTCTAGGTCGTGGTCGCCATACCACTCGAGCTGTTAGTTTTTACAATCTCAATGGGGGTAAAATCGCGGACACGCCAGGATTTTCATCACTGGATTATGAAGTGTCAACGGCTGAAGACCTCAATCAGGCCTTTCCAGAGATTGCCAGTGTCAGTCGAGACTGTAAATTCCGTACTTGTACCCATACCCATGAACCGTCCTGTGCGGTTAAGCCAGCTGTAGAAGAAGGAACCATTGCAACCTTCCGTTTTGACAACTACCTGCAATTTCTCAGTGAGATTGAAAATCGCAGAGAAACCTACAAAAAAGTCAGCAAAAAAATTCCAAAATAAGGAGAAACAGATGTCTCAATACAAGATTGCTCCGTCAATTCTGGCAGCAGATTATGCCAACTTTGAACGAGAAATTAAACGTCTAGAAGCAACTGGGGCTGAATATGCCCATATCGATATCATGGATGGTCACTTTGTACCGCAAATCAGTTTTGGTGCAGGTGTGGTCGAAGCTCTTCGTCCTCATAGCAAGATGGTCTTTGACTGCCACTTGATGGTAGCTAATCCAGAACACCATTTGGAAGACTTTGCGCGCGCAGGTGCAGACATTATCAGTATCCATGTAGAAGCAACGCCTCATATCCATGGAGCTCTTCAAAAGATTCGTTCGCTCGGTGTCAAACCTTCGGTTGTCATCAATCCTGGTACACCTGTTGAGGCGATTAAGCATGTCCTTCACCTAGTTGACCAAGTCTTGGTCATGACAGTTAACCCTGGATTTGGTGGGCAAGCCTTTCTGCCTGAAACCATGGACAAGGTTCGTGAGTTGGTTGCCCTTCGTGAGGAAAAAGGTTTGAGCTTTGAGATTGAAGTCGATGGCGGTATTGATGACCAGACCATTGCTCAAGCCAAAGAAGCTGGAGCGACCGTTTTTGTAGCAGGATCCTATGTCTTTAAGGGAGATGTCAATGAACGAGTGCAAACTCTCAGAAAACAATTGGACTAGGGTTGCCGTTTTTGCAGGCGGAGATCTCGGTCATTATCGGACGGATTTTGATTGCTTTGTCGGTGTGGATCGCGGTTCGCTCTGGGTCTTGGAAGAAGATATGCCTCTCACTCTAGCAGTTGGGGATTTTGATTCGGTGACTGCAGACGAACGTCAGTTGATTCAAAAACGTGCCAAACATTTTGTTCAAGCCCAGCCAGAAAAGGATGATACGGATCTGGAACTAGCACTTTTAACGATTTTTGAAAAAAATCCTCAAGCCCAAGTGACCATTTTTGGGGCTTTGGGTGGTCGTATTGATCATATGCTGGCTAATGTCTTTCTGCCTAGCAATCCCAAGTTGGCACCCTATATGCGCCAGATAGCGATTGAGGATGGGCAAAACTTGATTGCCTATTGTCCAGAAGGAACCAGTCAGCTAGAGCCCCGTTCAGACTACGATTATCTAGCCTTTATGCCTGTTCGGGATAGCCAGCTGACCATTCTTGGTGCCAAGTACGAATTGACAGAGGAAAATTTTTTCTTTAAAAAAGTGTATGCTTCTAACGAATATATAGATAGGGAAGTTTCGGTAACTTGCTCAGATGGTTATGTCGTCGTGCTACATAGCAAGGACAGGAGGTAGGATGGAGACTGTATTATTACTATTATTAATTGTCAACCTAGCTGGACTCTTTCTGATTTGGCAAAGGCAGGATAAGCAAGACAAGTACCTAGCCAAGAGTTTGGAGGATCAGGCAGACAATCTTTCAGATCAACTGGATTACCGCTTTGAACAAGCCAGACAAGCCAGCCAGCTGGATCAAAAAGACTTGGAAGTGGCTGTCAGCGACCGTTTGCAAGAAGTGAGAATGGAGTTGCACCAAGGCCTGACGCAAGTCCGTCAAGAAATGACAGATAATCTGTTGCAAACTAGGGACAAGACCGACCAACGCCTCCAAGCTCTGCAGGAATCAAATGAGCAACGTTTAGAACAAATGCGTCAGACAGTCGAGGAAAAGTTGGAAAAGACCTTGCAGACGCGCTTGCAGGCTTCCTTCGAGACAGTTTCCAAGCAACTGGAGTCTGTCAATCGAGGTTTGGGAGAAATGCAGACAGTTGCCCGTGATGTCGGAGCTCTTAACAAGGTTCTCTCTGGAACCAAGACGCGAGGAATTCTGGGCGAATTGCAACTGGGGCAAATCATCGAAGACATCATGACGCCTACCCAGTACGAACGAGAATACGCAACTGTTGAAAACTCTAGCGAGCGAGTAGAGTACGCCATCAAGTTACCTGGCCAAGGCGACCAGGAATATGTCTATTTGCCGATTGACTCCAAGTTTCCACTGGCGGATTATTACCGCTTGGAAGAAGCCTATGAAGCAGGCGATAAGGACGAAATCGAACGCTGTCGTAAGTCACTCCTAGCAAGCGTCAAGCGCTTTGCCAAGGATATCAAGAGCAAGTACATAGCGCCGCCTCGGACGACCAATTTTGGAGTCTTGTTTGTTCCGACAGAAGGACTTTACTCAGAGATCGTCCGCAATCCGGTCTTCTTTGATGATTTGAGACGGGAGGAGCAGATTATTGTTGCTGGTCCAAGTACCCTATCAGCCCTGCTTAACTCTCTATCAGTTGGCTTCAAGACTCTCAATATCCAAAAGAGTGCCGACCATATCAGCAAGACTCTTGCCAGCGTCAAGACCGAGTTTGGCAAGTTTGGTGGCATTCTGGTCAAAGCACAAAAGCATCTCCAACATGCCTCTGGCAATATTGATGAATTATTAAACCGTCGTACCACAGCTATCGAGCGGACGCTCCGTCACATTGAATTATCAGAAGGTGAGCCTGCGCTTGATCTACTCCATTTCCAAGAAGATGAGGAAGAATATGAAGATTAGTCACATGAAAAAAGATGAGCTGTTTGAAGGTTTTTACCTGATTAAGTCAGCTGACCTAAGACAGACGCGTGCTGGGAAAAATTACCTAGCCTTTACCTTCCAAGACGATAGTGGCGAGATTGAAGGGAAACTCTGGGATGCCCAACCTCATAACGTTGAGGCCTTTACCGCAGGGAAAGTCGTCCACATGCAGGGACGTCGAGAAGTTTATAATAATACACCTCAAGTCAATCAAATTACTCTTCGCTTGCCTCAGCCTGGGGAACCCAATGATCCAGCTGATTTCAAGGTCAAGTCGCCGGTTGATGTCAAGGAAATTCGTGACTACATGTCGCAAATGATTTTCAAGATTGAAAATCCTGTCTGGCAGCGTATCGTTCGTAGTCTCTACACCAAGTATGATAAGGAATTCTACTCCTATCCGGCTGCCAAGACCAACCACCATGCCTTTGAAACGGGTTTGGCTTTTCACACGGCAACCATGGTGCGTTTGGCAGATGCCATTAGCGATATCTATCCTCAGCTCAACAAGAGCCTGCTCTATGCTGGGATTATGCTACACGACTTGGCTAAGGTTTTAGAACTCAGTGGTCCCGATCAGACGGAGTACACAGTTCGAGGCAATCTCATCGGCCATATCGCCCTCATCGATAGTGAAATAACCAAGACAGTCATGGAACTAGGCATCGATGATACTAGGGAAGAAGTGGTGCTACTGCGCCATGTTATCCTCAGTCATCATGGCTTACTGGAGTATGGAAGTCCAGTCCGTCCACGTATCATGGAGGCGGAGATTATCCATATGATTGACAATCTAGATGCCAGCATGATGATGATGTCAACAGCTCTAGCTTTGGTGGATAAAGGAGAGATGACCAATAAAATCTTCGCTATGGACAATCGTTCCTTCTATAAACCAGATTTAGATTAATAATTTAAGAAAAACGAGCATTTTTTACGCAATAATGTTCGTTTTTTTATGTGAATGTGGTATAATGGATAAAATATCAAAATTAAATGGAATGGTAAATAAAAATGAAATTAAGAAGAAGTGATCGGATGGTTGTCATTTCCAACTATTTGATTAATAATCCATACAAACTAACAAGTCTCAATACCTTTGCAGAAAAGTACGAATCTGCTAAATCATCGATTTCAGAGGACATCGTGATTATCAAGCGTGCCTTTGAGGAAATCGAAATCGGCCATATTCAGACTGTGACTGGAGCAGGTGGTGGCGTTATCTTTACACCATCAATTTCGAGTCATGAAGCCAAAGAAATGATCGCAGACTTGCGTGACAAACTTTCAGAAAGCGACCGTATCTTGCCAGGTGGCTACATTTACCTGTCTGATTTGCTTAGTACGCCTGCCATTTTGAAAAATATTGGGCGTATCATTGCCAAGAGCTTTATGGACCAAAAAATCGATGCCGTTATGACAGTAGCAACTAAAGGGGTTCCACTCGCAAATGCAGTTGCCAATGTCCTCAACGTTCCATTTGTCATTGTGCGTCGTGACTTGAAAATTACCGAAGGTTCAACGGTCAGCGTCAACTATGTTTCAGGTTCCAGTGGTGACCGCATTGAGAAAATGTTCCTTTCAAAACGCAGTCTCAAGGCAGGCAGTCGTGTCTTGATTGTGGATGACTTCTTGAAAGGCGGCGGAACTGTCAACGGGATGATTAGTCTCTTGCGTGAATTCGATTCTGAACTAGCTGGTGTCGCAGTCTTTGCAGACAATGCCCAAGAAGAACGTGAAAAGCAGTTTGATTACAAGTCACTCTTGAAAGTAACTAATATTGATGTTAAGAACCAATCCATCGATGTCGAGATTGGAAATATCTTTGACGAAGACAAATAAGAGATAGAACTAAAGGTTGGAACGCTTGTCCCAGCCTTTCTTTGCAAACAGAATAGAAGGATGCTTATGAAAACACCATTTATCAGCCGTGAAGATTTAGAAACAATTGTTGCAGAGTTCCCGACTCCCTTTCACTTGTATGATGAGAAGGGGATTCGTGAAAAAGCAAGAGCCGTCAACCAGGCCTTTTCTTGGAATAAGGGATTCAAAGAATATTTTGCCGTCAAGGCCACTCCAACCCCAGCCATCTTGAAAATCCTCCAAGAGGAAGGTTGTGGTGTGGACTGTTCTAGTTATGTGGAACTTTTGATGAGCCATAAACTGGATTTCCCCGGTTCTGAAATCATGTTCTCTTCTAACAACACGCCTGACAAGGAATATGCCTATGCGCGTGAATTAGGTGCGACCATTAACTTGGATGCCTTTGAAGATATTGAACATCTAGAGCGAGCGGCAGGCATTCCAGAAATTATCTCTTGTCGTTACAATCCTGGAGGAGTTTTTGAGCTAGGGACAGACATCATGGACAATCCTGGAGAAGCCAAGTTTGGCATGACCAAGGATCAGCTTTTTGAAGCCTTTGCGGTTTTGAAGGAAAAAGGAGCCAAGACATTTGGGATTCACTCTTTCCTAGCATCCAATACCGTCACCCATCTCTACTACCCAGAGTTGGCGCGTCAGCTTTTTGAATTAGCCGTTGAAATTAAGGAAAAGTTGGGTATTTCGCTAGACTTTATCAATCTTTCCGGCGGAATCGGAGTCAATTATCGCCCAGACCAGGAGCCAAATGACATCGCTGTGATTGGTGAGGGAGTTCGTAAGGTTTATGAGGAAGTCCTCACACCTGCAGGACTTGGTCAGGTCAAGATTTTTACTGAATTAGGCCGCTTTATGTTGGCGCCTCACGGAGCTTTGGTCACAAGAGTCACTCATAAGAAAAAAACCTACCGTACCTATCTGGGCGTGGATGCCTCAGCAGTCAACCTCATGCGCCCCGCCATGTATGGAGCCTACCACCATATCACCAATCTGACCCATCCAGATGGACCAGTTGAGGTGGTAGATGTGGTTGGTTCACTCTGTGAAAACAATGATAAATTTGCAGTGAACCGCGAACTACCTCATACAGAAATCGGTGATTTGCTAGTGATTCATGATACAGGTGCACATGGATTCTCCATGGGTTACCAGTACAATGCCAAACTACGCTCGGCAGAAATCCTCTATACCGAAGAAGGAAAAGCCCGCCAAATCCGCCGTGCAGAGCGCCCTGAGGACTATTTTGCAACCTTGTATGGTTTTGATTTTGAATCGGATCATTAAAAGAAATTGAAAATGAAAGTGAAAAACAGATTGCTTTCTAAAAAATAGACAAAAAAACCTTGTTTTTCACCTTACTCGTGATATAATAAAACTATAAAACGGTTTCAAGGAAGGTGACGATATGTCTGAAGAAACAATTGACTATGGACAAGTGACAGGAATGGTGCATTCGACAGAGAGTTTTGGGGCGGTAGATGGCCCTGGGATTCGGTTTATTGTCTTTTTGCAGGGCTGTCACATGCGTTGCCAGTACTGCCATAACCCAGACACATGGGCTATGGAGACCAATAAATCACGCGAACGGACAGTAGACGATGTCTTGACAGAAGCCCTTCGCTACCGTGGTTTCTGGGGAGACAAGGGAGGAATCACTGTCAGTGGAGGAGAAGCCCTCTTACAGATTGATTTCCTAATTGCCCTCTTTACCAAGGCCAAGGAAAAAGGAATCCACTGTACTTTGGATACCTGTGCCCTTCCGTTCCGTAATAAACCACGTTATCTCGAAAAGTTTAATAAACTCATGGCGGTGACAGACTTGGTTCTCCTGGACATCAAGGAAATCAACGAAGAACAGCACAAGATTGTCACAAGCCAAACTAATAAAAACATCTTGGCCTGTGCCCAGTACCTATCAGATATCGGGAAGCCTGTTTGGATTCGCCATGTGCTGGTTCCGGGATTGACAGATAGAGATGAGGATTTGATCGAACTCGGTAAATTCGTCAAAACCCTCAAAAACGTTGACAAGTTTGAAATCCTACCTTATCACACGATGGGAGAATTCAAGTGGCGTGAACTAGGAATTCCTTATTCGCTCGAAGGGGTCAAACCACCAACAGCAGACCGCGTTAAGAATGCTAAAAAACTCATGGATACAGAGAGCTATCAAGACTACATGAAACGTGTTCATGGATAAAAAAGAAGCCTGATGGAGACATCGGGCTTTTGTGATGCAAAAAGACTTAGCCTTTCAGCTAAGCTTTTTCTTATTTTCTAGAATGTTGTTTACCAGCATTGCGTTTTTTATGTTTCTTATTGGTCATGATCGCAGTTGCTTGGTTTGGAGTGACATCTTTGCGTCCGCCTCCAGTTGAAAATGAACTTGCTTTTGGTGGATTCTTGGCAAATTCTTCACGAACTTTTTTGCGAAGTTTTGGACGAACAACATAGTTAACGATGAACTGTTGGAGAATCATCATGAAACCACCGACAACCCAGTAAAGCGTCACACTGGCTGGTGCGAAGAGGGAGAAGACGACAATCATGAGTGGACTCACGTAAATCATTCTTTTTAGTTGATCTCTTTGCATCTCGTCTTCTACTCCATGAAGTGAGAGGAGTGATTGGAGATAGTAGAGGATACCAGCGAAAGCGACAAGGAGCAGACTTGGTGAACCAAGATCGATACCCAAGAAGGTAGAGCTAGCTACTCCATCAGTGTATTGGGCTGCAAAGTAGATAGCAGAGAAGAAAGGCATTTGAATGAGGATAGGGAAACATCCTACACCACCGAACATGCTGATGCCATGTTCTTTCTGAGCTGCAAAGAGAGCTTGTTGGGCTTCTAGTTTTTCTTCCTGAGTTGTTGCCTCTTTGAGGCGTGTTTGATGTGGTTCGAGCACGTGTTTGAGGGCATTCATCTTTTCAGAGTGAAGCGTTGCCTTCCATGATTGGTAGATACCAAGTGGCAAGATAATCAAGCGCACGATGATGGTTACGATGATGATAGCCACACCAAAGCCTAGACCTTTATCAGTAGCGAAGTACTTGATAGCTTCAGCCATAGGTGCTCCGATGGTATTCCAAATCAATCCTGTAGGTTGTCCTGTGGCTTTGTCTACTTGGACACAGCCTGTCAAGACGAGTAGCATAGCCACTCCCATAGCAGAGAGGGCAAAACGTTTAATAGATTTCAATGTTTTCATTCCTTCTTTAAAAATTATACCTTTCTATTCTACTGTTTTTTTGTAAAATATACAATAGTTCTAGAGACCTAATTTGCGACTTTGAAGTCCGAATAGGATGAAAAGTTGCTCATTTGTACATCTAGATAGGTAACTTTTGAAAAAGGTGTCGGACCTTTTCGGATTTCTTGGATAAATTTTGCCATAGTTGCAGAGGAGTCTGCCTGAGCAAGAATTTCCACTGTGCCGTCGTCGTTATTCCAGACACGACCAGTGATGCCACCGATTTCAAGAGCTAAAGTATAAACACCCCAACGAAAACCAACACCCTGCACCCTACCTTGGGCAATCATTCTAACCTTTTGCATACCAAACCCCTTTGATTGTGATATAATATTTCTATGACTATTATAACCTCAAAAGCCAATTCTGTGGTAAAAAATGCCAAGAAATTACATCAAAAAAAATATCGAAAGTCTGCTTATTTGATTGAAGGATGGCACTTGTTTGAAGAAGCTGTTCAAGCAGGGGTGACGATTGAAAAGGTCTTTGCCCTAGAAAGTTACCGAGATCAGCTAGCTGCTTTTCCTCAAACTATCTGGGTTTCAGAGGAGATTTTGCTAGATTTGGCAGATACGCAAACTCCTCAAGGGATTGTTGCAGTGATTCAAAAAGAAGAAGTGGGACTGCCTGATCTCCATCAGGGTAAGTTTCTATTTTTAGAAGATGTCCAAGATCCTGGCAATGTGGGTACCATGATTCGGACGGCGGATGCGGCAGGTTTTACAGGGGTCATTGTTTCAGACAAGTCAGCGGATATATACAGTCTCAAGACCTTGCGTTCCATGCAAGGAAGTCATTTCCATTTGCCTATCTATCGTATGCCTCTTGCCAGCTTTGTAGAAGAGGCAAAGAAGAGCGATTTGCCTATTCTGGCAACGACCTTATCGAGAGAGTCAAAGGATTATCGTGAGCTTTCTTCACTAGAGAACTTTGTTTTAGTCATGGGAAATGAAGGACAGGGGATTAGTTCTGTCATGGCTGAGAGTGCTGATCAGCTGGTTCATATTGGCATGAAAGGTCGGGCAGAGAGTCTCAACGTGGCAGTTGCAGCAGGCATATTGATGTTTTATTTCAGCTAATTTATAAAATCTTTGTTATAATCAAGACATATTTATAGAAAAAGGAGAATCAGAATGAATCAAACGATTATTCAAGAACGTTCAGGTCTTAATCAATTTTACGCTAAGGTATATGCCTTTGTGGGTCTTGGGATTGGTCTATCGGCTCTCGTGTCAGCTTTGATGTTGACAGTCTTTCAGTCCCAATTGGTCTACTTTTTAATGCATGGCCGTCTCTGGTTGATGATTGCAACTTTTGCAGAACTTGCTCTAGTCTTTGTTGCAAGTAGCATGGCTGCCAAAAATAGTCCAGCAGCTCTCCCAGTATTTTTAGTTTATTCTGTTTTAAATGGTTTTACGCTTAGTTTTGTCGTAGCCTTCTATACACCTGGGACCGTCTTATCAGCCTTTGTATCCAGCGCCCTTCTCTTCTTTGTCATGGCGGCAATCGGAATTTTCACTAAGAGAGATTTGAGTGGAATGGGCCGAGCTTTGATGGCGGCGCTTGTTGGTCTCATCATTGCTATGGTTGTGAATCTATTTTTAGCCAATAGTTTCTTTGACTACATGATTAGTATTGCCATGGTCTTGGTTTTCTCAGGTTTGATTGCTTGGGACAACCAAAAGATTCGCTATGTTTATGAGCAGTCACGAGGACAAGTAGCGACAGGTTGGGTCATCTCAATGGCGCTTAGCATCTATCTAGACTTTATCAACCTCTTCCTTAGCATCTTACGAATCTTTGGTCGAAACGATTAATGAATGACAGAGTCAGTGTTCAAAAGAGCACTGACTTTTTCTTATTTACTCTTTTCTTTTCTTGGAAATAGGTGTATAATGCTTTTAACTAATTTTTGAGGAGCTGTTTATGAAGAAAAGTTTTATTCATCAACAAGAAGAAATTTCCTTTGTGAAGAACACTTTTACCCAGTATTTGAAAGATAAGTTAGAAGTTGTTGAAGTTCAAGGTCCTATCTTGAGCAAGGTCGGGGATGGGATGCAGGACAACCTATCAGGTGTTGAAAATCCAGTATCCGTCAAGGTTTTGCAGATTCCAGATGAAACCTATGAAGTCGTTCACTCACTTGCCAAATGGAAACGCCACACCTTGGCTCGTTTTGGTTTCGGTGAAGGTGAGGGTCTGTTTGTTCACATGAAGGCCCTTCGTCCAGACGAAGATTCGCTCGATGCGACCCACTCAGTTTATGTGGACCAGTGGGATTGGGAGAAGGTTATCCCAAACGGTCAACGCAATATCGCCTATCTCAAGGAAACTGTTGAGAAGATTTACAAGGCTATCCGTCTGACAGAGCTAGCCGTAGAAGCCCGCTATGACATCGAATCTATCTTGCCAAAACAAATCACCTTTATCCATACAGAAGAGTTGGTGGAACGCTATCCAGATTTAACACCGAAAGAGCGTGAAAATGCAATCTGTAAAGAGTTCGGTGCAGTCTTCTTGATTGGTATCGGTGGCGAGTTGCCTGACGGAAAACCTCATGACGGCCGCGCACCTGACTATGATGACTGGACAACAGAGTCTGAAAATGGCTACAAGGGACTAAATGGCGATATTCTCGTTTGGAACGAATCTCTTGGTTGTGCCTTTGAACTTTCATCAATGGGGATTCGGGTAGATGAGGATACCCTCCGTCGCCAAGTGGCTCTTACAGGAGACGAAGATCGTCTAGAATTGGAATGGCATAAAGCCCTGCTTAACGGCCTTTTCCCACTGACAATTGGTGGAGGTATCGGACAGTCTCGGATGGCCATGTTCCTTCTTCGTAAGAAACACATCGGAGAGGTTCAGACCAGTGTTTGGCCTCAAGAAGTTCGCGATACGTACGAAAATATTTTGTAGAGAATCGAACCGCAAGGTTCGGTTTTCTTTCTCTTTTTGCCTATAATTTGGTATAATAAACGGTATGAAAATCGTATCAGGAATCTACGGAGGGCGTCCCCTCAAGACGCTAGAAGGCAAGACGACGAGGCCGACATCAGATAAGGTGCGTGGAGCTATCTTTAACATGATAGGTCCCTATTTTGAGGGTGGTCGTGTCTTGGATCTCTATGCTGGCAGTGGTGGTTTATCCATTGAGGCAGTCTCGCGTGGGATGTCCCATGCTGTCTTAGTGGAACGGGATCGAAAGGCGCAAGCTATCATCGTTGAAAATATCCAAATGACCAAGGAAGTTTCCAAATTTCAGCTCTTAAAGATGGAGGCTGAACGGGCCTTGGAGCAAGTGAATGGTCCCTTTGACCTGGTCTTTTTAGATCCTCCCTATGCCAAGGAACAAATCGTTGCAGATATCGAGAAAATGGCAGAAAGAAACCTTTTCTCCGAAGAGGTCATGGTTGTCTGTGAAACCGATAAATCTGTAGAACTTCCAGAAGAAATCGCCTGCTTAGGCATCTGGAAAGAAAAAATATATGGGATTAGTAAGGTGACGGTCTATGTCAGATAAAATTGGATTATTTACAGGTTCATTTGATCCGATGACAAATGGACATCTGGATATGATTGAACGTGCCAGCAAACTTTTTGATAAGCTCTATGTCGGGGTGTTCTACAATCCCCACAAACAAGGTTTTCTCCCTGTTGAAAATCGCAAACGAGCAGTCGAAAAAGCGGTGGCGCATTTAGATAATGTAGAGGTGCTGGCTTCTCATGACCAACTAGTCGTCGATGTTGCAAGAAGACTGGGGGCTAAAACCCTTGTCCGTGGCTTGCGGAACGCCTCCGACTTGCAATACGAGTCTAGTTTTGATTACTACAATCATCAACTGGCTCCAGAAATCGAAACCATTTACCTATATAGCCGCCAAGAGCATCTTTATATCAGCTCTTCAGCCATGAGAGAACTTCTGAAGTTTGGTCAGGAGATCCAGCAATATGTCCCAAACAGTGTTGTGGAGGAATTAGAACATGAAGAAAAAAACTAGATGGCCCTTATATGTCATCCTAGCACTAGTATTGACGTTTTTAGCCTTTGTAGTACCTTTACCTTACTACATAGAAGTTCCGGGTGGAGCGGAGGATATTCGTCGCGTTTTGAAAGTCAATGAAACAGAAGACACAGAAGCAGGAGCTTACCAGTTTGTGACAGTTGGGATTCGACACGCAACCCTATCGCATCTTGTCTATGCTTGGTTAACACCTTTCACAGATATTAGAAGCGCCAAGGAGACTACGGGTGGTTCTACGGATGCGGAGTTTATGCGGATCAATCAGTTCTATATGCAAACTTCTCAAAACATGGCCAAGTATCAAGGATTGAAGACCGCTGGTAAGGATATTGAACTCAAGTATCTGGGAGTTTATGTCTTGACCGTGACGGACAATTCAACTTTTAAGGGCATTCTGAACATTGCAGACACCGTGACGGCTGTTAATGACAAAACATTTGACAGTTCAAAAGACTTGGTCGACTATGTCAATTCTCAACAATTAGGGGATACGGTCAAGGTAACCTATGAAGAAGACGGAAAAGTCAAGTCTGCTGAAGGTAAAATTATCACTCTCGAAAACGGGAAAAACGGGATTGGGATTGGTTTGATTGACCGTACGGAAGTGACCAGTGACGTTCCAATTCGCTTTTCAACAGCTGGTATCGGCGGGCCAAGTGCCGGTCTCATGTTTAGCCTCGCTATTTACACCCAGATAGCAGATCCAGGACTTCGTAATGGCCGCATCGTTGCGGGAACGGGAACCATTGATCGCGATGGAAATGTTGGCGACATCGGTGGAATTGACAAAAAAGTGGTGGCAGCCTCTCGTCAGGGAGCCAACATCTTTTTTGCTCCTGACAATCCAGTCACCGAGGAAGCAAAAAAAGCAGATCCCAATGCGAAAAGCAACTATGAAACAGCCCTAGAAGCTGCCAAAACGATCAAGACAGAGATGAAAATCGTTCCGGTTAAGACCTTGCAGGATGCGATTGATTACCTTAAAAACAATCCCTAATTTGTAAAAAAATTGAAAACTAGCGCGCAAGCGGATAAGATGGTATAATAGTCAAATGGTTCAATTATTATTCACTCTAAGTAGTCATATACTCTTTATTTATTTGAGTTTTTACCTTTTGAAGGATCTTGTAAGATGGGAAAAGGTTTTAAAAGTGACCGCTACTAACACAAAAAAGGTTCGTTTGTTGGTAGGCTTCTTTAGTATGGTGATGGGCTACATCTTGAGTTCATTCTTTATCAGTTTGTACCAACTGTGGCAAGAAGCACTTAGAGGACTATTATAAAATCAAAAGTAAAGGAAACAACTATGGAAAAAATTGTGGTTCAAGGCGGGGATAATCGTCTGGTCGGGAGTGTGACGATCGAGGGAGCAAAGAATGCAGTCTTGCCCTTGTTGGCAGCGACTATTCTAGCAAGTAAGGGGAAGACAGTCTTGCAGAACGTCCCAATCTTGTCAGATGTTTTCACCATGAATCAAGTGGTTCGAGGTCTGAATGCCAAGGTGGACTTTGATGAGGAAGCTCATGTTGTTGAGGTTGATGCGACTGGTGATATCACGGAGGAAGCTCCATACAAGTATGTCAGCAAGATGCGTGCATCCATCGTTGTCTTGGGACCAATCCTTGCTCGTGTAGGCCATGCCAAAGTTTCTATGCCAGGGGGATGTACCATCGGGAGTCGTCCGATCGATCTCCACCTCAAAGGTTTAGAAGCTATGGGGGCAAAGATTACCCAGACAGCTGGTTACATCGAAGCCAAGGCCGAACGCCTGCATGGCGCTCATATCTACATGGACTTCCCTAGTGTCGGCGCAACACAAAATCTGATGATGGCAGCGACTCTAGCTGATGGTGTCACAGTGATTGAAAATGCTGCGCGTGAGCCAGAAATTGTTGATCTTGCTATCCTTCTTAATGAAATGGGAGCCAAGGTCAAGGGAGCTGGTACAGAAACCATCACAGTGACTGGTGTCGAGGAACTCCATGGAACAACTCATAATGTGGTACAGGACCGTATCGAAGCTGGAACCTTTATGGTGGCTGCAGCTATGACTGGTGGAGATGTCCTCGTTCGTGATGCAGTCTGGGAACACAATCGCCCCTTGATTTCAAAACTACTTGAAATGAGCGTTGAAGTGACAGAGGAGTCAGAAGGTATCCGTGTTCGTTCTCAACTTGAAAATCTCAAGGCTGTTCATGTAAAAACCTTACCGCACCCAGGATTTCCAACAGATATGCAGGCACAATTTACAGCCCTGATGACAGTCGCAAAAGGGGAATCCACCATGGTGGAAACGGTGTTTGAGAATCGCTTCCAACACTTGGAGGAAATGCGCCGTATGGGCTTGCATTCAGAGATTATCCGTGACACAGCTCGTATTGTTGGGGGACAGGCTTTACAGGGGGCAGAAGTTCTATCAACGGATCTTCGCGCTAGTGCTGCTTTGATTTTGACAGGTCTGGTGGCGCAGGGAGAAACAGTTGTCGGTAAATTAGTCCACCTTGATAGAGGTTACTACCGTTTCCATGAGAAATTGGCTCAGCTAGGAGCGAAGATTCAGCGAATCGAGGCAAATGATGAAGAAGAATAAAAACTTACGCTATGTACTCCGTCGTTTACTGTTGATTTTTATCGTACTATTGCTAGGCTTTCTGGCTTTAGGAATCGGCTTGATGGTTGGCTATGGTATCCTAGGAAAGGGACAGGATCCATGGGCAATCTTGTCTCCAGCAAAGTGGCAGGAATTGATTAGCAAATTTACAGGAAATTAGACTGGGAGACCAGTCTTTTTCTAAAGAAATAAGGAGAAAAATGGACAAAAAAACAAGACAAGCTCTGATAGGATTGCTTCTATTCTTACTCTTGGCTGCTGGAAGCTACTATATCAAGCAGATGCGGACAGCGCCAAACACCCCTAGAACAAAGATTAGTCAGAAAAAACAAGCTTCAGAAGCTCCCAGTCAGGAGCTAGCTGAGAGTGTCTTAACTGAGTCAATCAAAAACCAAATCAAGGGTGATCTTGAGTGGAATGGAGCAGGGGCCTTCATTGTCAATGGCAATAAAACCAATCTAGATGCCAAAGTTTCTAGCAAACCCTACGCGGATAATAAAACAAAACCAGTCGGGAAAGAGACCGTCCCAACTGTTGCCAATGCTCTCTTATCCAAAGCGACTCGACAGTATAAGAATCGTGAAGAGACTGGAAATGGCTCAACCTCTTGGACGCCACCAGGATGGCATCAGGTTAAGAATCTAAGGGGAGCCTACACACATGCAGTTGATAGAGGACACCTGCTGGGCTATGCCTTGATAGGTGGTTTGGATGGTTTTGATGCCTCTACTAGCAATCCCAAGAACATTGCAGTCCAGACAGCTTGGGCAAACCAAGCACAGGCTGAAGATTCGACAGGTCAGAACTACTATGAGAGTTTGGTCAGAAAAGCCTTGGACCAAAACAAGAGGGTCCGTTATCGGGTGACGCTCCACTATGCGACAAATGAGGACCTAGTTCCATCGGCTTCACAAATCGAAGCCAAGTCTTCAGATGGCGAATTGGAATTCAATGTCCTAATCCCCAATGTTCAAAAGGGAATCCAGCTTGATTACCAAACGGGTCAAGTAACAGTGACAGATTAGAAACAATAGATATAATAAAAACAGCTCCTTTGTCTTCTAGAGGCAGGGGAGTTGTTCTTTAAATGAAAAATAATGTGAATCCTGATCGATTTTATGATATAATGGAACACAAGATACTATTTTAGGAGAAGGACTATGGAAGACCCGAGCAGTCAGAATTTGTTGCTACAGTTTGTATTGTTATTTATCTTGACCCTTTTAAATGCTTTTTTCTCAGCCACTGAAATGGCGATGGTGTCACTAAACCGTTCCCGAGTGGAGCAAAAGGCAGAGGAGGGAGACAAACGTTACGTTCGTTTGTTAAAGGTACTTGAAAATCCTAACCACTTTTTATCAACAATTCAAGTTGGTATCACGTTAATTACCATCTTGTCAGGGGCTAGTTTAGCAGAAACTCTAGGACGCGAAATCGCATCTTGGATAGGAAATAGTGAAACAGCTTACGCTATTGCAAGTTTCCTCTCTTTGGCATTCTTGACCTATATTTCTATTGTTTTTGGGGAACTCTATCCCAAGAGAATTGCTCTAAATCTGAAAGATACCTTGGCTATCCGAACAGCACCAGTCATTATTGGCTTGGGGAAAATTGTCAGCCCCTTTGTTTGGCTTCTGTCGGCTTCAACTAATCTATTGAGCCGTGTGACGCCAATGACCTTTGATGATGCTGATGAAAAGATGACACGTGATGAAATAGAGTACATGCTCACCAATAGTGAAGAAACACTGGATGCAGATGAGATTGAGATGCTACAGGGAATCTTTTCTCTAGATGAACTGATGGCTCGTGAGCTAATGGTGCCTCGTACAGATGCCTTTATGGTAGATATTCAGGATGACAGTCAAACGATTATCCAAAGTATTCTAAAGCAAAATTTCTCACGTATCCCTGTTTACGATGGGGATAAGGACAATGTGATTGGTTTGATTCATACCAAGCGTTTGCTAAACGCCGCCTATGCAGATGGCTTTGAAAATATTGTCTGGAAACGAATCCTCCAAACACCACTATTTGTGCCTGAGACCATCTTTGTGGACGACCTCCTTAAAGAGCTTCGAAATACCCAAAATCAAATGGCCATCTTACTAGACGAATACGGTGGTATGGCTGGTTTGGTAACTCTGGAAGACCTCTTAGAAGAAATTGTCGGTGAAATCGATGATGAGACAGATAGGGCAGAAATCGAAGTCCATCAAATTGGTGAGGACACCTATATTGCACAGGGAACCATGAATCTTAACGACTTCAATGACTACTTTGGTGTCGAACTAGAAAGCGATGATGTGGATACCATTGCTGGTTATTATTTGACGGGTGTTGGTACGATTCCAACAACTGAAATAATCAGTTATGAACTGGTCAGTCAAAACAAGCAGATCGTCCTGACCAATGATAAGGTGAAAAATGGACGTGTGACCAAGGTAAAAGTTCAAATCACTGAAATAGAAAATGAAGAAGAAACAGAGTAAAGGAGCTTGAGCCACCATCAGGTGCTCAAGCTCCCATTTATAAGAAAAAAGACTCACGAGGAGTCTTTTGGTTTACTATAAGGCGGTAGACGGATTAAAAGCTATTGATTTATCGGGCTTTGTGGGTGTTTCGCCCCAAACTCGCCCCAAATTTAAGCAGTTAGGAATATT
>NZ_NCUL01000006.1:0-38067 GCF_002096455.1 Streptococcus oralis subsp. oralis
TATAAGGCGGTAGACGGATTAAAAGCTATTGATTTATCGGGCTTTGTGGGTGTTTCGCCCCAAACTCGCCCCAAATTTAAGCAGTTAGGAATATTTCTTTTATTTGCTCAAAGTTTTTATCCGCTAGTGCTTCCATCTGGTGTGAGTAGACCTTTAGAGTTATATCTGGACTTTCGTGACCTAGTAGCTTTGATATGGTCACGATGTCAATTCCTTTGAATATCAGGTAAGAAGCGTAAGTGTGTCTTAGGCTGTGGTTTCTTACTGGACGACCAACAAGCTTTTTTATCAGCTTGTTACACGCTGAGTTTGAAACTCCAAAACATACCCTATTTTTAATGTTTGCTTGCCAGTGCTGCTTTCTATAAGCTTTTAAAGTTTCAATCGTGATCTTATCAATTGGGATTTTTCTTTTTGAGCTTTCGTTTTTCAAATCTCCAAAATCTTGAGCCTTTGAATAGTCAAAGCTCTTGTTTATGTCAATGATTCCATTTTTGAAATCTATATCATCCCAGGTAAGCCCCAGAGCCTCAGAGAAGCGCATACCAGTCACTGAAAGGATGTAGAGGGTGAAATAGGACACGTATTGTATATTCGAGCGTGTGGACGAAATTAGATCCTTATACTCGCCTTCCTCTAAAAAGTCGTTATCCTCTGACCTGGATTCTATCTGAGACTTAACCTTAGCATCTTCAGCAAAGTTGTAGCTGATCACTTGCTCCCTGACTGCAACTTTTAGAGCGCCTTTTATCTGATAATGGAATTTCTCAAGTGTTTCCTGAGCATATTTTTCGCCAAACTCATTGAGTCGTTTTTGGTAATACAAGGGAGTAATATCCTTTACTTTCAAATCTCCAAAATAAGTTTTGATATGCTTCAGATTTTTGGTATAAGTGTCCCAGGTCTTATCCTTGACGTGCGGTCGCTTGTATACATCAGACCATGTTTTAACAAAATCATAGAGCGTGACATCCTTATCTGTCAGAATATTCTCGGATAGATTATCCTCTATCTCCCTTGCTGCAGCTTGAGCCAGTTTTTTTGTCTTAAACCCGCTTTTTGATTTCTGCTTGTATTTGCCATTTTTGTCTTTATAAGATATTCGGTATTCCCAACCGTTTTCTCTTTTTCTAAAGTATGCCATTTGCTTTTCACCTCATTTCTTGATAAAATGGGTACAAGAAAAGACATCATGCGAGGTTATCTCCATGAAAATCTTTTCCTGTCGCATGCCTCACGCTCAGAGTCGCCAAACTTTGAGAGCGTGGGGCTTTTTTTATTTCTTGGACTTAAAGACACAGCCACAGTTTCGACAGTGCCAGTTGTGTTTCCCTTTTTTACCAACTAGGCCGAGGAGGACGAATGGCCAGGCAATCATCCAGCCGATGCACCCAACACAACCATTGAAACCTTTACGGTCCTGCATCATGTATTCAATTTGATCACTGCCACATTTTGGACAACGTTTTACATATTTAGCCATTATTTTATATTCCTTTCTTAATTACTTAAAGGCATGAAATTACCAATAATTTTTCCAATAATACGAGGGTCTTCGTCGTAAGGCGCAAACCTATCTTTATATTTTGGGTTAAGCGATACTAAGCGCAATCCGTCAGGTTCACTATAAACTTTTTTAATATACGTTTGACCATCCCAATCCACGGCATAAATGGCACCGTCATAGTCCCAACCTGTATCTCTTATGAGAGCGACGGATCCGTCTACGAATTTTGGCTCCATGGAGTCGCCGTAAACCCAGCTGGCGAGGTCATGGGCGATGTCCTTATCAAAATACACGGTGTCATAATTGCGGTCTTCTGTGTAACCATATCCTGTACCTGCGGATAGCTTTTCAAAAACGTGATATTCGAATCGCTCTTCGTTTCCCTCCCCATTCTGTGCCTCTAAGAGCTCCTCAGAGGTCCGTAGCACTATTTTTTTGTTTGGAGTGGTTAATTGCACCACCTTATTCGTTATCTGCTGTGTGAGCGAATCTGGAGTGTCTGGGAGGGAGGAGGATTCTTCTTTAAAAGTGGTATCTATATCTGATTTTTTAACACCGAAATAATCAGCTAGTTTTTGGATAACACCAAAAGAAGGAGCGCTTCTTAACTTCATATAGTCTGTCATAGTACTTGCTGTAATTCCAACTTCTTTAGCCAACTCTTTTTGGGTAATACCACGTTGTTTTCTAAAGTGTGTAATATTTTCAGCAATAATTTTCATTCGTTTTTTTTCATCCATTTACGATTACCTCGTATTTTTTATAATTCTATTATATATCATTTTTTATTGATAGACAATCGAAAATACGAAAAAATCCTATTTTTTTGATAAAAATTATTGACAATACGAAAAAATCGTATTATACTATAATCAAGCTTAAGGAAATAACAAAAAACCAAGAGCAAAAAAGAGAAAGGAGGTAGGAAATGAAAGAATTTAAACAAATTTCAGTTAAGACTTCTGAACACGATGTACTGTTGACAGCAAGAAAAAACCACCCTGCTGTATTCGTCGATAGAATGTTTCTCGACGGAGTAGAGAGAGTGGAATTTATCAATCATTTTTTAGATAAAGATTGTGAAGTCATCCTCACGTTCAATGAACGAGTAGAAAACAATCCTTTCCCTTTGAATGATGTCAATCTATTAGAAAAGTTATTCGGTCAGGCTTCAAACGGGCAATCCTTACGGGATATTGTCTTGCAAACTCTTGAAGATGGTAATTAGTATCTAAGCCATCAAAGAACGACACATGTATACTGAAGCTTTCTTTTCCGTCTTCCTTGGCTCTTTCGTACTCTTTGCCAAGGACGATCAGAGAAGCTTCTAATTGATAATCAGTCACAACATCACCTCCTTTCTGCTTTTATTATAGCAGAATTGCGAGGAACAAATAGAAAAATAAGGAGGTAGGAACGTGCAGTGGACTTTAGAGGCTATGCGAATTAACAAAGGACTTACTCAAGCAGAGTTAGCAGAGAGATTTGAAGTGTCAAGTCAAACAATTGCCCGATTAGAAAAGGATAGCTCGGATATCGGTTATCAACTATTGAAAAAATACATGCTTTTTTTCAATGTGAAGTTCGATGATATTTTTTTGGGCAAAAAATACGAAAATTTCGTAAATGACTAAAAACAGAAGCTTAAGAAAGGAGAGCGTATGACAGGCTTTAAAGATTTGGATTGCCAATTTATCTTTCAGGAATCCAACTAACGACTATACCGCTGTTAGTAATAGCTTTATCAACGATCCTGCGCTGGATTTTACAGCGGTTGGCATCATGATGGTTATTTTGGCCAATCACCCAAACTGGCAAGTCTACCCAGAAGAAATAGCCAAGCGAAAAGGAGTTAGTAGAAATACGGTTGATTCCTATTTTAAAACGCTAGAGAAAGTTGGGTATCTGAGGGTTGTTAAAAAAGGTCTCGGTAGAGGTCGAGGGGTTCAGACTTTCAGATTCTTCTCAGATGAAAAAATAACTGATTTTCAATTTGACATCATGAAGCAGAGATTGAATGAAAGTCTAGCTAAATTATCCACAGGTTGATTTTTACAAATCTGTATTTTACAAATCTGTATTTTACAAATCTGTATTTTACAAATCTGTATTTTACAAATCTGTATTTTACAAATCTGTATTTTACAAATCTGAAAAATTGGGCACTAATAAATATTAACTAACAACAAGTATTAAATAACAATAAATATTAACTAACAACAAGTCCTACTTCTCTTAATAAATAAAAGAGAGAAATTTCAATTTTAGGACTTTGCAAAAATGGGAAAGGAGCAAACGTGAAGCAATTAAAACTAAGTATTAAACCCAAGCAGGAACCTACTGAGGGTCAATCTCTTAATTCTTCAGGTTATTCAGTAAAAATCAATGACTGGGAGCTTGGCAGAGGGGTCACTGGCTTCAGACTAGAAATGCCTGCGAACGGAAAACCAAAAATCACTATTGATTTTACACCAGATATTATTGAAACTAATGGCGTGGTTGTGGACCCTCAAGTTTTAGAAGTGTTTGACCGAGCCTACTCAGATTTTATTGCCAAAACTCAAAACGAGAAAGAAAAATCTGATTAGAAGACAACAAAAAGCACCTGACGGCAATCAGGCGCTCAATAAAATTATTCAAGGAAATTATAACATGAATGACTTAATGAATCAACTATTAGACCAGTTTGAAGCTGGCTTGATGGATAGGACGCTCAAGGTCATGACCATTGTGACCGACGAAAAACGTCGTTATCCAATGGAACTGAATAAGTCGCAATGCTCAGAGATGCTTCTTGGAACCAAGGACACAACGACATTTGACGAGCGCTTCAATAGACACGAAGATTTTCCACGAATTGAGGGCAAGCGTGAGAAATATCCAAGGGATGCCGTCATTGAATGGTATCACGAAAACTGGCAGAAAACAGCTATATAAATTAAAAGGAGAAAATATGAAACTATTTACTAAAATCAAACTCAGACTTGAAGGAGTTATAAAATCGGTCAACCTTGACTGGAGAGCAGTCGCAGTCGAGCTTAATGAGGACCTTCTCAAAGAGCGCAAACGTCGCTTTGCTTGCGAGCAAGAAAACTACGATTTGAAGCAGGAGCTTGCTGCTTACAAGTACAAAGAAAATTTTGACATTAAGGCTAGACTGCAAGGAGAAATGTAGATGTACATTATATCGATCCATGTCAAGAATACTGAAACTGGAAACGAGGATTTCAGTATGATTGGACGTGACTTTTTGCCAATTGGCAAGCAAGATTATTCGGCTACTGTTTTCGAGACTAAGGAAGAAGCTATTGCTTATTTGAAATCAGCTTCATACGAAGCTGCGGGAGTTTATGGAAATGACTGGGAATTTCAAGACAAGACTTCTTCTGGAGTGGAATCCCGCTGTCGAATTTGGAAAGTTGGAGAATAAATAAAAAAGGAGAACAATATGTTTAAAGCACTAAAAGCAATCAAAAAAATCAAACAACTTCAGAAAGAAATGCACGCTTTCAGCCTTGCGTTTCTAGCTCTGCAAGATATGGGCTTGATGCCAGAGACTGAAAGAAGCAAGGCGAAGGCTCAAACAATGCACGATGTAAGCCACGTGCTCAAGGACGTCCTGGACGGCAAGTCGGTAGATGAAGCGATGAAGCGTCTAAATAGCGAAGTGAAAATTGAAGAGGTGGAGCAGGAAGATGACCAGAATTGAACTTGAAAACCGTGTGTGGCTTTTGGCCAATCATGAAGAAAAAAACGAATTGCTGGATCTCGGTTTGACGTCCAAAGCTAGATATGTGAAACGAGTCCTGGAACTCGGAAAGGTGTATGCTCATGTTTGATTATGACAGAGATATGATGCAACCGCCTGAACCACGAGAAGAACTTGACCCTAGCGAGTATGTGGATATCGGATGTGGTCGGCGTCGATATGTGGGTGATGAAGTATGATTGAAGAATTACACGCAGAAATCGACAATTGGCGGTCTGACTATATCCATCTTGGCCGAGAACTTGGGAAAATCATCAACGAACAACAAGACATAATTTTGAAATTGCAAAACAAAAACAGACGCTTGAAGCGTGAAAATTGGAATTTGAAGAAAACGAAAGGAAGAAAGAAATGACAAACGAACTAACACAGAAGCAAGTTACATCAAATGTTGCAACACGGATCGAAGCGATGAAGGGAGAAGGGCTCCTGATTGCACCGAATTATAGCGTTAGCAATGCGCTGAGTTCGGCATATTATGCTCTAAAAAACTCCAACAGTGGAAATTTGCTCCAACAATGCACTCAAGACAGCGTTTATAACGCATTATTAGAAATGGTAACCCAAGGACTAAGCCCGGCTAAAAAGCAATGTTACTTTATCAAATATGGCTCTGACGTCCAATTGAGAATGTCTTATTTTGGGACCATTAAAGTTACTAAAGATTTGCAAGAGGTGAAAGACGTTACTGCTAATGTTGTCTACGAAGGGGATACGCTAGAGGTATCAGTTGAAAACGGGCGTAAGAAGTTAGTCAAACATGAGACAGATTGGCAGAACGCAGATAATCCAATAATTGCTGCTTATTGCATCATCACTCGAACTGATGGAGAAGAGTTCTTTGAAGTCATGACTAAAAAACAAATTGACAAGTCATGGTCTAAGGCGAAAACGAAAAATGTCCAAATCGACTTCCCTGACCAGATGGCCATGCGTACGGTTATCAACCGAGCTGCCAAAATGTTTATCAACACAAGCAATGACAGCGACTTGTTCGCTGGAGCAATCAATAACACAATTGCTGACGAGTACGACAATGATCGTCAAATGAAAGAAGCTGAACCAGCGAGAGAAGAGGCTGAAACATTAGATAGTATCCTTGGAGCTTCTGAAGAAGTGACTGAAGAACCAAAAAAAGAGGTTATCAACCAGGAGTTGACAACCACAGATACAAAATACCCAGCAGATGAGATCCCAGATTTTGACCAAGAAACGGGCGAAGTAATCGACCAAGAGCCAGGAACCGGCCAAATGGACATGCTAGAAGGGGAGGATTTCTAGAATGACTGAAGAATTGAAAGATGTAACAGATAGCCTAGAACTCGTTCCAGTGACGGATTTAGAAGTCGGATTTGTCCTAAAGGCCGCCGAAATCGAAATCCAAGGAAAGGAAGTTTTAGAACAGGCTTTAGCAGCTTATCAAAAGAAATACGCTGGCTATATCGTGACAGAAGAAACTTTGTCAGATGACACCAAGGTTAAAGACGAATTGGGACGAGTGCAACGTCAGATTGAGCAAGAACTTAAAAACCAACTAAAAGACTACTCTAATCCGTTGGACGAAGTGAAAGCATGGGTTAATGCTGTACTAGACCCTATCAAAACTTTGCAGGCTGACATCAGAAATCAGATTAAAGAATTTGAAGAGAGAGCGACAGAAGCTCGCAAGGAAACAGTCAGAGAAGCTTTTGAATCTGCAATCGCAGATAGCGGAGTTGATCTCGATATCAAGCTGTTTGCTATTTACTTTGACGATTTTAGCAAGAAAAAGTGTTTCATGGCCGACAATGTGCGGATCAATCAAGCGACCTCTAAAATGATCGCTGATTTGGTCGCAGAAGAAGCAACCAAAAAACAGCAACGCGAGGCCGGACTTATCCAGATAACAGAAGCAGCTGCCAAGGCCGGCTTTGGCCCAGTTGTCTATATCCGACTTTATGAAGGAGGCGCCAAGCTGGAGGATATCCTGCAGGCCATTTTAGACGATAAAGACCTAGCTGATAAAGCCAAGGCGGAGGAAGAGCTTAAAAAGCGTATCGAGGAAATGACAGCTATTGCAGAGGATAATGATCTAACTCCTCAAAAATACGTTGACATGCTCAAAGAAGGTAAATCAGTTTTGGATGTTATCAATATCCTGCACGCAGATGCAGCTGAAATGAGACAAGCTCAAGCGGAAGCAGAACGAAATACCCAGAATCAATCCTACACCCAAAATCAGCCAGAATTTGAGCCTGAAACGAGTTCGGAGGGTAATAGCGCCCACGAACAAGGAGTAGGCCAAAAATCGCAAAATATGGCTTCTGATGATGTGGCTAAAAAATATGGTTATCGATACCAAAATATGGAAATTATTTTCCCTGAAAAAAATATGCGTCAAGTCAAAGAGCAATTCAAGGCTATTTCTCAAGAGTTAGGGATTATTGTCCGAGTAATGCCTGAAATGGCAAGCAAGGCTGAAAGGGTGGAAATGGAATGACAATGGATTTACTTGGTAAAGACTACTATTCAGCAGCTTCTGCACGTCGCTACTGGTCTATCTCGCAATATAAGCGATTTAGAGAGTGTGAAGCGCGAGCGCTAGCAGAGCTGGAAGGAGAATGGGAAGACCAGAGAGACAACACGGCTCTCTTGGTCGGGAACATGGTCCACAGCTATTTTGAAAGTCCAGAAGTACATAAGAAATTTATGGATGAAAACGCAGATGCCATGATTTCAAAAGCCGGAAAGACCAAAGGTCAGTTGAAATCCGACTTCTTAGTCGGCCAGCGCATGATTGAGCGACTGAAAGCTGATAAGCAGTTCATGGACTACTATGTCGGCCAGAAAGAGGTTGCTGTAACAGGCAAAATCGAAGGCGTGGAATTCAAAGGCAAGATTGACTGTCTCAATGTTGAAAAAGGGTATTTCGTGGATATTAAGACCACGAAATCTGACATTGATAGCATGGTCTGGATTCAGGACGAAGCAAGCGGACGAAATATTCAGGTCCGCTGGTTCGAAGCTTGGGGGTATGTCCTTCAGATGGCGGCTTACAAGAAGATGCTGGAAAATCAGTACGGCAAAGAGTTCACCCCTATTATTTACGCAGTGACGAAAGAGTCGACGCCTGATACCCGAGCGATTGTTTTCCAATCGCAGGAAAAACTCGACTATGAGCTGACTGAGCTGTCTATGCTGATTCAGCATCTTGATAAGGTCAAGCGAGGCGAAGAGAAGGCGAAGCCGTGCGGTCATTGCGAATACTGCAAAACGAAAGCGCTGAGTCAACGTGTGGAGGTGGTCTGATGACTGATCCCCAAATTATGAGAGTCGATAGAGAAACATACAAGCTAGGCAAGCGGTCATCCCACTTTTGGTCTAGCAATAAAGAGTTGAAATTCTATGAGATTAGGTGTAACTGGGGTGTCAATAGACAGACACAGGCTTTCTATCATGTTTTGGCATATAGTCGCACCCAAGCCGAAGAAATGGCTGTGAAAGAATATGCAAGAACCCATCATATTACCGAAAAATGGGTAGTAATCTTTTAGAAAAAGCGAGGAAAGAATGAAAATCTATATTGAACAAGATGACGTAAAATTGAGTTTTGAACGAGCGCAGGAACTTGATTATCAAACCTTATTCAAAGCCTATCAGATGATCACAGGGTCTGACGAAATTCTTGAGGATTTAAGTCAGAAAGAGCCCGAGAATGCAGGGGCCGTTTTAAAAATTGATGCTGAGAAGTTAGCTGAAATTGATCCTGTCAATATCAAAGCAGCGAAGGACAAGTTATCTGCAAAATTTAGCGGAAGCACAGCGATTTCGCAGAAACCAAGCGAGAAGGTAGATGTTGATTTGCAATGCCCGTTTTGTGGATGTGCGAAGCGGTGGAAAGTCCCATCTTACTTTACATTCATGAATTGTCCTGACTGCCGAGGCTCAATTTTCTTGTCTTGGGCGACGGGAGTCAAAGGCGAATTGGATGACAATGGATTTTATTTCAGAGGGGACAGCCCGATGAAGTTCAAAGAGCAGACAGATGAATTCGAGGATATGTTTGCTGTTGAAAAATCAAAATAACCCAAAACCAACTATTTCCAAAATGGAAACAATTCAAAAATAAACAAGCCGTGTATTCTTGTAAAACTGCGAACTAGAAAACGTCAGTAAAGGTTATGTGACCTTGGACGAGCGACTGCCCGTATTTAGCCAAACTCACAACAGAGGCAGTCGCATTTTTTAGAAAATAAAAAAATGAAATTTTTAGATTTATTTGCTGGTATCGGTGGATTTCGTTTTGGAATGGAATCGGCAGGTCATGAATGTATAGGATTTTGTGAGATAGACAAATTCGCTAGAGCTAGTTATAAAGCTATACATAACACGAAAGGAGAAATAGAGCTACATGACATCACAGCAGTATCAGACGAGTTTATTCGAGGAATCGGACGTGTGGACATTATCTGTGGAGGATTTCCGTGCCAGGCTTTCAGCATTGCAGGAAACAGACGAGGTTTTGAAGATACTCGAGGAACTTTGTTCTTTGAAATTGCTAGGTTCGCATCTATTCTCAGACCTAAATATCTATTCCTTGAGAATGTCAAAGGACTCCTCAATCACGAAAACGGAATTACATTTGAGACCATTATCTCAACCTTGGATGAACTGGGGTACAATGTGGAATGGGAAAGCATTAACAGCAAAAATTTTGGAGTCCCCCAAAATCGGGAACGTGTGTTCATTATCGGACATCTTAGAGGAGAACGTACCAGAAGAATTTTTCCTCTCGGCGGAGAAAATCAGTCAACTAGTAGCCAATCAGTCGTGAAAATTGGCAATGTGAACCCCTCTGGAAATGGCATGAATGGGGAAGTCTATCAAGCTGACGGCCTAGCTCCTACACTCACAACGAATAAAGGAGAGAGGCAAAAGATAGCAATAAAAAGTAATACTATAAAACAATTTGGGATATTGCAACCCAATTTTAATCAATGTGGAGTTGTTTACGAAACAGATGGCATCGCACCAACAATCAGAGCATATCAAGGTGGAGGTCTTGAACCTAAAATCATCCAGCGTGGCCATGGCTATAATCAGGGTGGAGTGCATGAAATAGCTCCTACACTGACAAGTAATAGCTATCACGAAAATAACCATTTATCTTTTGGCTATCGTATTCGCAAGCTAACACCTCGTGAGTGTTGGAGGTTACAAGGTTTTCCTGATTGGGCTTTTGATAAAGCTCAAGAAGTGAATAGCAATAGCCAATTATACAAACAAGCAGGAAATAGCGTGACCATCAATGTTATCGCTGCAATAGCAAAGGAGTTGGAATGAGGTGATGACTTGAAATTATTTCTTAACGAAGATTGTATGGATGTCATGAAAAGATATCCTGACAACTATTTTGATTTAGCTATTGTTGATCCACCGTATTTTTCCGGGCCAGAAAAAAGAAAATTTTATGGCAGGAAAGTCAGTCCGATTGGTGTCAGTAGATTGTACGGAGAAACCTCAGAGTGGCAAATTCCAAATCGAGATTATTTTGACGAACTTTTTAGAGTTTCAAAAAATCAAATCATTTGGGGTGTGAACTACTTCAACTACTCTTTCGGTTCTGGCCGTATTGTATGGGACAAAGTTAATGGTCATTCAAGTTTTTCAGATTGTGAGATAGCATACTGCAGCTTACATGATAGCACGCGCTTATTTCGCTATATGTGGAATGGCATGATGCAAGGGAAGTCAATATCCGAAGGTCATATCCAGCAAGGAAACAAGGCTTTGAATGAGGTTAGAATTCATCCAACCCAAAAACCCATCAATCTTTATTTCTGGTTGCTGCAAAACTACGCAAAAGCCGGAGATAAGATTCTTGATACTCATGTCGGTTCAGCAAGTAGCTTGATTGCTTGTCAGGAGTTAGGTTTTGAATATGTTGGTTGTGAGCTTGACAAAAACATTTTCAACTTTGCTCAACAGAGACTTGAAAATTATAAGTCACAAATAAAATTATTTTAAAGGAGAAAAACAAATGCAAAACAAAATCGACATACCAGGAACAACCATTACACTTGAAATCGTGGACAAGACCATCACGATTACAAACAAAATTGAATATGATATGCAGATGCATTTTAGAAATGCGGACGCAGATACCTCTCTTGATGCAAGTGGCGACGTGTTTGAGCCTCTCTATTGGCTAGATATTAAGGCAACACCGAAAGTTCCGACAGAGTATCATACGAGCCTTGGGATCAAAAGAGAAAAGCGCCACTTGGCCGAGCTTCAGAAGTTCTTTGAATTCGTTGAAGATAACAAGCGCAATCTCTTTGACATTTGTGGTATTAAGGGAGAACTACAATGAAAAATCTGACCTTATCGTTAGACATTTCAACCACTGCGACAGGATGGGCCTTATTTGAAGGTTCTATCCTTGTCGAGAGTGGTGTCTTAAAACATAAAAGCAAGTCATTCTTTGAACGTGGACGTTTCATGGCTGGAGAATTAAGAACCATTCAATTAAGAGCCTTGCAACATTATGAAGGTCCTTTTGAGTCGATTGTAGTCGAGAAGAACTCAGTCATGGGACCAAATCAGCAGTCTATGATCAGCATCGGAATTGTGACAGGGATTATTCTTGGACGGTTAGTCGCTGACAATGTGTATTTTGTGAATGTTTCGACTTGGCGCAAGTACTGGAAGTTTAGTTACAAGGACCGAAGTAAAAAATCAATGAAGCTGCAGGCAGTTGCTAAAGTGGCCGATGGTTTTTGTCTGAACGTCAAAGATGACGAAGCAGATGCTGTTCTGATTGGTTCGTATTTTGTAAACTATGGTCAAGAATTCGGAAATCTGGAAAGCCATAAGATAAGTTGAGGAGGTGGAGTGATGAGAGTGTTCATGGAGTTCGTTGACGACGAAGAAAAGCTGGCGGTGGAGAAACTCAATGAATATATTGAAAAAGTCCAAATAGCAACAAGTGGCAAGGCGAAAATAAACATTATAGGTTACCAAGTTGCACGTTACGAACAAATAAACAAAGAAAGAACTTACATTCTTGTCGAGGAGGTCATAGATTGAAACGAAGAAAAAGCATATCTAAAGCCACTCGGCAGAAGGTTTTAGATAAATACGGTGGTCACTGTGCTTACTGTGGCAAGATTTTGGATTTGAAAACTTTGAGAGTGGATCATTTGCATCCTCATTATCGAGGCGGAGAAGATAGTTTTGAAAACTATATGCCCGCTTGTTATCAATGTAATTTCTACAAATCTACTTTTTTGTTAGAAGAATTTAGAGAGCAGATGTCTACCTTGCACGAAAGAATCAGCAAGCCATTTATAGCAAGACTTGGGTTAGATTATGGAATTATTGAAATCAAGCCTTTTAATGGTAAATTTTATTTTGAGGAGGAGGCATGAAACGATTCATCGTAATATGGCTACTATTATCTGCTGGATTGAATGTCTGGCAGAGTATTCACATAAAAAAACTAGAAGAAAAGCGCCCGATGATCGTCTATAAAGCTGACAATCAAGGCGCAGAAATCAAAGGCAGAGTCGTCCACAAGGAGAAGATTGGAGACCTGCATACAATCACTATTAAAAATTATGGCATTTTCGTAGTTACGCAAACAAGCTACGAATCATTGAGGATTGGAGATGAGGTGAGATTATGACACCGAAATTTAGAGCGTGGATTTCAGAGGCTGATACCATGGCGAACGACCTTAAAGGCATTGATTTTGAAAATGAGACTGTTGTGCTAAGAAAACTTTACTATGAAGATGGCTTTCCAGTAGAGACGGAAGTGTTTGAAGTTGAAATCGGGAATGCTATCCTCATGCAATCAACAGGACTTTTTGACATAAATGGCAAGGAAGTGTTCGTCGGTGACATCGTTAAATGTACAAGAGGATGTCTCCATGAAGTGTATTTAGAAAAAGAATACGGTGGTACATTCATAGGCGGCATGCCTGCAGTTTATCTAAAAGGATTGAGTGAAGGATATGCGTGGACTGGATATGAGGAAATCATCGGCAACGTCTATGAAAACAAGGAACTTTTGGAGGAGAAGGAGTGAGATATTTTAAAATCCTATGTATTGTTTTATTCGCATCCTTACTCGTAGCATGTCACCAGATTTCGAGTGGGACAGTGGTAGATAAGTACATTGATGAACCTCACACAACGTTCATACCTGTTATGAATGGTAAAAGTTCGGTACTTGTGCCAACCAGAACCAAAAGAAAATACATTCTGGTCGTTTCAGGATATGCAGGTAATAAGCAAGTTGAAGAAACATTTGAAGTGACAGCTGAGGAATACATACGCTATGAAATCGGTAATACTTTTATACAAGATGCCGTTTTAGAGAATAAGGAAGGGGATAAACAATGAGACCAAAAAAATATCCGTATTCAGGAAGGCTGAAGCTGATTAGACAGGCATTGCCAAGGTTCATCTTGTTAGGAAATGCCGCCTTTAACAGCAATTTGGTGAAATACATTGATACAATAAAACAAGTGGCACCAAATCAAACGATCGTCTATTTTAAAATCCCTAAATTCCTTTCGCACGAGGAGAAGTATGTACGGGTCCCTCTCAAAATTGGTGAGGTCGTCAAGATTTTAAACCGATGACAAACAAAAAAGCTAAGACACTCTCTGCCTCAGCGATAATTTTCAACACTATTATTATATCACAAAGGAGACAGAGAGTGAATAAGGCTAAAGAGCTCTTGAAAGAGTTGCAGGATCTGGACATGGACATCCAAAGCCGTATAGATGAAATCAATGAGCTTGAGGCGGGTTTGCTCTCAAGCCCCAAGTGGACAGACGTTAAAGTCCAAGGTGGTCAAGCTAGAAAAGTTGATGACGTCTATACTCAGCTTGTAGTGATGAAACAGGCTATAGAACAGGATACCAAGGAAGTTATTAACAGAAAGCTTGAATTAGGTAGAATGATCAATAGGCTTAAAAATCCAAAGTACAGGGCAATCCTGAGAATGACATATATTACTAAAACGTATATCGAGGATATTTGTGATAAGTTATCAATCAGCAAGAGCTCGTATTATAGCATGCGTAAGGTTGCTATTGAAGAGCTGGAGGTAATTTTGGAATAATTTGGAATTTCTTGAGTTATCTTGAGAATATCTTGAGAATATGTGTTAATCAAAATAATCTTGATGTGCACTGTAACGATAATTTGTTAGAATGGTAGTATCAAGAATTAAGGCAAAGGCACCTTAGGCAACGACCTAGAAAAGCTTCTGAAAAACTGCTGGCTTGGGTTCCCAGTGGCGATAGAGTAGGATGTTTTAATATCGCAAAAAAGACTACAAAAAATAAAAAAGAAAAAGTAATTTCTAATTAACACGCAAGTCTGTAGTCTACTTGCAGTTGGAACGTAGCTCAGTTGGTGGAGCGATATGACTATAAAGGGTCTGAAACGTAGGCAGGTTCGAGTCCTGTCGTTCCAATTGTATCTCTGTGAGTAGCTATCACAATAGGGGTACAGGGCGGTAATTAGATTTAGGCTGATTAACCTGTAGGACAGAGATAAAGTAGCGCTATATAAGGCTCTGGTGGGGGAGGCACCCACTTACCGCATACAGTCACTCTTTGAGTGGCTTTTTATTTTGTCGGAAAGGAGGTAGTCCGGTGAGTGGATAAATTAACCCCAAAACAAGAGCTATTTGTCCAAGGGATAATCTCCGGACTATCTCAAAGACAAGCGTATAGACAAGCCTATCCATCGGCGAAAGGATGGCTAGATAGTAGTGTAGATAGCAAAGCAGCCGTCTTACTTCAAAATGTAAAGGTTTTGTCAAGGTATCGTGAGTTGCTAAAACAGTTCTCAAACATGTCTCTATGGTCCAGAGAGCAGGCTTTTAATGAGTATGAATGGCTCAAGAACAAGGCAAGAGCTAGTATTGAACAAGATGGGATAAGGCAAGCTAATTCTAACGCTTTTCTTTCGGCTTTGGATGGCATGAATAACATGGCTTGGAAAGACTTTGAATTGACAGACGATAAAATCAGACAAGAGATTGAATTGCTCAAGATCAAGATTGAAAGCAACCAAGGCTCCAAGTCTGATACTACTCTCATGGAAGCTCTGTTGAATGCCGTGAAGGGTGGTGATGAGGTTGAAGATTGATTTTTCAAACAAACAACTCAACATCATTCGTAGACCGTTCAACTATGAGCTTGAGGTCAACGAGGGCACGCCTCGAAGCGGTAAAACAACCGCTGGTCATTTCAGATACGCAAGATATTTGATTGAGTCACCAGACGAGAACCATCTTATAGCTGCATACAACCAAGAGCAAGCCTACCGCCTATTCATTGACGGTGACGGTACAGGTCTGATGCACATATTCGATGGGAATTGCAAAATCAGGCACGACGAACACGGAGACCACCTCTTAATCGATACACCAAATGGCACTAAGCGTGTCTACTACAAAGGTGGAGGTAAAGCAAATAGTGTAGGTGCTATCACTGGTATGTCTTTAGGCTCAGTGGTCTTTTGTGAAATCAATCTGCTGAACATGGACTTTATACAGGAAGCGTTCAGACGGACGTGGGCCGCTAAGCTCAGATATCATCTAGCTGACCTGAACCCTCCAGCTCCACAACATCCAGTCATTAAGGATGTATTTGATGTCCAGAACACACGCTGGACGCATTGGACCATGGACGACAATCCGATTCTATCCGAAGAGCGTAAGCAGTCTATTATTCAATCGCTTAAGAAAAATCCTTATCTCTACAAGAGAGACGTACTTGGTCAGAGGGTGATGCCTCAGGGCGTTATTTACGGCCTATTTGACCTTGAAAAGAACATCAAGGACAACTTGGTAGGCGAACCTATGGAAATGTATTTCAATGGCGATGGTGGGCAATCTGACGCTACCTCAATGTCATGTAACATCGTTACTAAGCATAGAGAGAACGGCAGAACCTTTTTTAGGCTTAATCGTGTAGCTCATTACTACCATAGCGGTGCTGAGACTGGTCAAGTAAAGGCAATGTCTACTTATGCGGTCGAGCTTCGAGCGTTTATTCAGTGGTGTGTTAGCAAGTATCAAATGCGCTATACCGATGTCTGTATTGACCCAGCATGTAGATCCTTACGAGAGGAATTGCATAAGCTAGGCATTCAGACAAGAGGGGCTTTGAATAATGCTCACGATGTCAGCAGTAAGGCGAAGGGTATCGAGGTCGGGATTGAGCGTGGCCAGAATATCATCTCTTCAGGTCAGTTCTTGCTTATCAATCACCAAGAAGAAGAGTACGACCACTATCACTTTTTGAAAGAGATTGGTCTTTACAGCCGTGATGATAATGGACGGCCAATTGACAAAAATAACCACGCAATGGACGAATTCAGATATAGTGTGAACGTATTCTATAAGCGTTACGCCAATTTTTAGCAACAAGGAGCCGATAAATGGGCATTATTCAATTTGTCAAAAATCTATTTAAGAGAGGACAGTACGCAATGACTACAGAAAGTCTCGCAAGTATTACAGACCATCCTAAAATTGCAGTGACAAGCGCAGAGTATCGTCGAATCAACGAGAATTTAAGATACTATCAGAGCAACGCTGACAAAATCACTTACATAAATACGGACGGCATCAAGAAACAAAGAGAAGCGGCCCATTTGCCAATCGCTCGGACCGCTGCTAAGAAGATTGCAAGCCTGGTATTCAATGAACAGGCTTCGATTAAATTGGACGACGAGCTGGCAGATGAATTCATTCAAGAGACGTTGAAGAATGATAGGTTTAACAAAAATTTTGAGCGCTATCTTGAGAGTTGTCTTGCTTTGGGAGGTCTTGCTATGAGGCCTTATGTGGATAATGGACGAGTGAGAGTTTCATTCGTGCAAGCGCCTGTCTTTTTGCCGTTGCAAAGCAACACGCAAGACATTTCAAGCGCTGCAATCGTTACTAAAACAATTAAGGCTTCAGGTCAGAAGAATATCTACTACACGTTGATTGAGTTCCACGAGTGGTCAAGCGACGGGAAGTACATCATCACTAACGAGCTATACAGGTCTGAAAACTCTGAACAAGTTGGCGGACGTGTGCCTTTGGCCGAAGTCTACGAAGATCTAGAAGAACAAGTTGAACTTGACGGTCTAACAAGACCGCTTTTTTCTTACTTGAAACCTCCAGGCATGAACAACAAGGACATCAATTCGCCTCTCGGTCTGTCTATCTTCGATAATGCCAAGAGCACGATTGATTTTATTAACACCACTTACGACGAGTTCAAGTGGGAAGTTAAGATGGGCCAACGCAGAGTGGCAGTTCCTGAGAACCTTACAGAAACTCGAATGGTCAACATTGACGGAGACGCCCAGTTTGTCAAGCGGTTTGATACAGAGCAGAATGTCTACTTGCGCTTATCTACTAGCGACATGGATGGTGGAAGCATCACAGACTTGACTACTGCAATCAGAGCAGATGATTACATCAAGACCATTAACGAAGGCTTGAGTCTATTTGAGATGCTTCTAGGTGTATCCGCTGGGATGTTTACATTTGACGGTCAGAGCTTGAAGACTGCGACCGAGGTCGTTTCTGAAAACTCTGATACTTACCAAATGAGAAACAGTATTGTCAGCTTGGTCGAGCAATCCTTGAAAGAGTTGATTATTTCAATCTGCGAGCTTGGTAGCCTTTATGGATTGTATAGCGGTCCAATTCCTCAAATGGAGAAGATTGCAATCAATCTCGACGATGGAGTCTTTACTGACAAGAACAATGAGCTTGATTATTGGACTAAGGCTTTGGCCAGTGGCATTGTCAGCAAGGCTCACGCTATTCAAAAGGCTTTCAATATGTCAGAGCTTGACGCTAAGAAGATGATTCAGGCAATCAATCAGGAAACGATGGACACGGCTAACAGTCAGCGAACACAAGAGGATATTGATATCTATGGAGAATGATTAAATGAATCTAATTCAACATCTAAGGTCGTTTATAGGACTTGAAAGCCCCTCACTAGGACGGAGAATACTAGCAAAAAAAATGGTAGAAGGAATAGAAGAGGCTATCCATGGTAAAAAAGAAGAGACCACCAATCCAGTTCAATGACGAGCAACTGCTGCTTCAAGCAAGCAATGTCGCAGACATCTATCATCAGCTAGCCTTGGATTTATTTGATAACGTGGTCGAACGTGTGACGGAGCGTGGCACGGTCTATCTTGATAAGCAACCGTATATCTGGCAACTTGAGAAGATGCAACAGATGCACATGCTGAACGAGGAGAACCTGAAGCTAATCTCTAAATACTCTGGAGTCGCTGAAGCGCAACTACGCTATATCGTCGAAAATGAGGGTTTGAAGCTCTACACGGACACAAAGCAACAACTCATGGAAGATTTAGGCCATGGATCCGCAGGAAATAGCAATCACATTCAAGAAATTCTTGCTGATTATGCTAATCAAGCTATCGGTGACCTCCACAATCTCATCAATACAACCTTGCCAAAGGCTGTTATTGGCGCTTATCAAGGTATTGTGGAGCAATCTGTCGCAAGAGTGGTCACAGGCTTGTCAACGGCTGATAAGGCTATCTCTGACACGGTCATGAAGTGGCAAGAGAAAGGTTTTCAAGGTTTCAAGGACAGCGCTGGGCGTAACTGGAAGGTAGACAACTACGCACGGACAGTTATCAAGACGACAACCTATCGAACTTATCGAGAAATGCGAACGAGACCAGCTGAAGAGCTGGGTATTGATACCTTTTATTTTTCAAAAAAGGCGTCAGCTCGCAAGTCGTGTGCGCCTTTGCAACATGAGATAGTGACGACTGGCCGGGCTAGGGTCGAACATGGCGAGAAGATTTTAGCTTTGTCAGATTATGGTTACGGTCGGCCTGAAGGGTGCCTTGGTATTAACTGCGGTCACATGCTGACACCGTTCATTCCTGGAGCCAATTATAGGCCCGATTTGGGCGAGGACGTGGCAGAGGTTAGTCCAGAGCAAGCGATAGAGAATGCCAACGCAGAAGCTAAGCAGAGAGCACTAGAACGGTCTATCAGAGCGAACAAGGAAAAACTTCACGTCGCTGAGAAATTGGGCGATAAAGAGCTGATAGACAAGTATAAGAGTAAGATAGGCACCCAAAACGCTGCTTTGAAAGACTACATTGATAAGCACCCATTCCTGAAACGGGATGAGGAAAGAGAAAGATATCGCTACAATGATGATGCAGTTCAAAAGTTATACAAAACTATTGACAAACGCTCCAAAAAGGAGTATTCTGAAATACTACAAAATTTAGGAAATAAAGCACCTAAATCTTATAGTGATTTTCGGGCTCTAAGTCGCTCTGAAAAAGACTCCTTTAGGCATGATAATAGGATTGTCAATTATTTTAAAGGGGACATTCAAGAGAAACTGTCTGACAAGCAGAAACAGCAGGCAGTGGAGGCTTACTTTAATTTCAAAAATGCTGGCATAACGTTTGGAGACCATGCAATAGCACGCTACATAGAACGTATGAGGCGTAAAGACGGCACGTTTGCTTATAATTATGAAACGGTAAAGACAGCCTTTTCTCTACCACCTAATTATGTATCAGAGCAGAATGGCAGACTTGCAAGATACTATAACGGTATCCTCTATATCACTGAGCCTGATACAGATATTGTAGTAACTATGATGAAACGTAAAAAACTGAAAGGATTTAAACCATTATGAAATACAGCCAACAAGTATTAGACATGCTAGAGCAAGCTGTCAATGGTCAGATTGATAATTTTTGGGATTTCTCCTTCAAGTTTAACGCCCTTTTCGGAGAAGATGAAGACTTTGCCGAGGCTTGGGACAATGAAAACCCTGAAATGTTTGACGCTCTCAATGACTTTGAGCTGATGATGTTCTTAGAGGAACATGACCCAAGTGATAAGCAAGGATTTATCAATTTCCTAACGCCATACTATGAACAGGTAAAACAGTTAGTAAAACTTAGCGCTTAGAACAATCTAGGCGCTTTTTTCATGCAATAAATTGCTATAAACCACTATAAACCGTGTCGAATTCGATGCGGTTTTTTGCTTGACTTTATCCGCAGTCGGTAAAGAACGGAAGATAATACCTAATTTTAGGAGGACAGAAGAATGGCAGAAGACATTCAAACACAAGCTGACCAGTCAGCCAATACTGGAGAAACCACTGAGTCACAAACTCAAGAGCAACCTGTCAAGACTTTCACTCAAGATGAAGTGACTGGCCTTGTCGCTAAGGAGTCAAGAAAGGCACAAGAGAAAATCTTCAAAAGCCTAGGATTTGAGGATGTCAAAAGCGCTAAAGAAGGACTTCAACAACTCAAAGAGTGGAAAGATTCACAAAAGAGCGAGGCTGAGAAACAGTCAGAAGCGCTTGCTGCTAAAGAGAAAGAGCTAGAACTTGCTTTGTCAGACAAGAAGAACCTGGAAGCGAAAATATCAGCTCTGACTCTGGGAGTAAATGCTGAGTCTGTAGACGACGTCATCACTCTATCTGCTCGCTTAGTATCCGATGATGTGTCTATTGATGACGCTATCGCTCAAGTGTTGCAGAAATACCCTCAGTTTGGTCGTACAGAGCAACCTGAGGAGAAGAAGCCAACATTTTCAGCTGGAGGAAATCCGACGGCTGGAACGAACCAAGAAGATGCCTTTTTGAAGGCTCTCGGACTAAATAATTAACAGGAGAATGATCAATGACAATCAACTACATCACTAAACACGAAGGCACCTTTGAAAAGAAATTGATGCAAGGCGCGCTTACAAGTATTTTGGAAACACCACAAGTAAATTGGTTGGGCGCTAAGTCTTTCGAGTTGCCTACCATTTCAGTTACTGGCTACAAGGCGCACACACGCTCTAAAGGCTACAATGCTGGTACAGTATCAAACGACAAGAAAGTTTATACGCTCGGATTTGACCGTGACGTCGAGTTCTTCGTAGACGCTGCAGACGTAGACGAAACGAACCAAGAACTTTCAGCTGCAAACGTATCTAATACATTCATCACCGAACACGCTACTCCAGAAGTGGACGCTTACCGCTTCTCTAAAATTGCTACAGAAGCTATCACAAACAGTCACTTCAAGTCTGAAGATGACCTGTCAGAAGTGAACATCTACACAAAATTGAAAGCTGCCCTTTTGCCAGTTCGTAAATATGGCGCTCAAAATATCGTTATGTATGTTTCTAGCGAAGTCATGGACTTCTTGGAACGTTCTAAAGAGTTCACACGCTCAATCGCTACTACATCACCTCAAGGCATCGACACTCGTGTCACTTCACTTGATGGAGTTCAGCTTATCGAAGTTTGGGACGATGCACGCTTCAAGACTAAGTTTGACTTCACTGAAGGCTTTGTTAAGGCTTCAGATGGTAAAAACATTAACTTCTTAATCGTTGCTAAGCCAGCAGTAATTGCCAAGGCTAAATTCAACTCAATCTATCTGTTCGCTCCTGGTCAACACACTGAAGGTGACGGATACTTGTATCAAAACCGTTTGTATCATGACCTTTTCGTCTTGCAATCAAAACAAGATGGGGTCTATGTTTCTCACAAATCTGCTTAATGAGGAGGTAGAAAATGCGTAAGTACGAAAAAGGGAATCAAGTCTACACCGTGCAAGAAGGCAGCTTGCTTGAAGCTCAGCTATTAGCTGATGGATTTGAAGAAGTGATTGAAGATGGCCAAATCTCAGAGATTTTGGCTACTCATTCACTTTCGGACATGACTTTGGCAGAGTTGAAAGCTCTTGCTAAAGAGCGAGGGTTTGAGGGCTATTCAAACAAGACCAAAGACGAGCTATTGGAGGTGCTAAATGGCCAAATTTAAAGCAAAATTGAACGCTTATCTAGCTAAGTCTGACCGTCATTTTGACAAAGGGCAAGAATACGAGCTAGATCAAGACGAAGCTAATCGAATCAATGGCCTGTTTAATGAGGTGATTGGTGAAGATTGCTTTGAACTCATTGAAGAGCCTAAGCAAGATCTAGTTGAGGTGGGGACATCCACCTTTTAAGGAGGTGATTAGATGGCTTACTTAACTAAAGAGGAGTTCGATAAGCTCGGATTTGAGGTTGAGGGCGACTTTGACAAGCTTTTAAAGCGTGCTGAACTCGCTATCGATGCTTACATCAGGGATTTCTATTCTCTAAACAGCTTTGATAATGACAACAAAGCTCGCAAGAAGTCAGTTAAACGTGCCACGGCTTATCAAGTAGCTTATTTAGATAGTTCTGGGATCATGACGGCAGAGGACAAGCAGTCTATTGCCAGCATGTCAGTAGGGCGGACATCTATAAGCTATCGTTCAGGTTCTCAGAATGGCTCGGGTTCGCTTTCTTTGGGTGAAAGGTATAATTTATCAAGAGATGCTGAAAACTGGCTCAGGATGGTTGGATTTGGTTCGGCGAGGGTTGATTATGATAGATAAACGAATGCTACCTAATTCTGTGACTATCAAAAAGACAATTGGTGAGGACGATTGGGGGAAAGAGGCTTACTCTGACCCTCTTTTGTTATCCCCTTGCAAATTCGATAGATCCTTTTCTCGTTCCGGAACAGGCAATCATCGTAGTGAGTCCAATTCCTCGACTGTGATTGTCTATCACAAATACTGCCCTGTGGCGCTCGACAAGAGTTTCGTTGGTGGGGTTGTAGAAGAGGACGGCGTCAGCTACGTTGTTAAGAACATCATCCCTCAATATCATCCTCTAACCAAGAAGCTACTAGCTTATGAAATCGAGGTGATTTGATGGGCGGCGTTAATGTAAAGATAGACCTTTCAGGAGTTGAGAAGAAAGTATCTCCAGAGAATTTCGCAAAAGGGAAGTTAGCTATTGCCAACCAGATGCTGATGGATATGGAGCGATTTGTCCCAAAACGAAGAGGAGACCTACGTTCTAGCGGACATGTTCGACAAGATTCGATTGTCTATGCGACACCTTACGCTCGATTGCTTTACTATGGCAAGAAGCGGAAAGGTTTCTTTTCAGAAAAACAAAGAAGATTTTTCTTTGCAAATAAAGATAAGTTGCTGAGCCAAAAACCAACGCCTGGAACTGGTCCAAGGTGGGATAAAAAGGCCTCAGCTCTATATGCTAAGAATTGGGCTGAAGTCGGAGCGAAAGCGATGGGAGTGAAATGATTCAAAAAAATGATTTTGCAGAGGTCTTGCTTGAGCATATCAAAGGCATCCAAGACAAAATTCCGTCTAAGCTCGGCTATTTAGCCGAAAAAGAGGGATTGGTCCTTTATCCGCTACCTGGCGGAGAAGTGGTAGACGAGGACATGGCCGGCACTCAAACGGTCAGCTTACCCTTTGAAATTGCTATCAAGTCACGAGATCAGGAATTAAACAATAATACATTGTGGCAGATTAACGCTGCCTTATCAAAAATGGACCTAGAATTGCCAAGTAAGAATGGCTCTTACGAGTTCTTAGGTTTAAAAGTTGACAAACCTTACTTAAACGATTTAGATGAGCAAGGTTTTTACATTTACTTGCTGGACGTAACTGCCAGCCTTGAAATCGAAAGGAATGAATAATGGTTAAAAATAAAAACGTAAAACGTAAACACTACATCGGTCCTTACAAAGAAGCAACTCCAGATACTCCACCGACTGCAGCGGAGTATCTCTGGATCGCTAAAGGGATTAAGAAATCGTCGCCAGAAAACAACGAGAAGACAGACGACTTTACCGACTTTTCTGGCGACGGGACACCTGAAGAACAAGTGATCACTAAAACACGAGGGCGCTCATTCGAGGGCGTTCGTGATACAGATGACAAAGCGCAGAATTTTGTGGCAGACAAAGAAGACGCAGTCGGTGACGAGCTTTTGGTTTGGTACAAGGAAGTTGACTCGACCAGTAAGACCCAGTATGAAGGTCCAGCTCGTCTTTCTGGTATCGAAATCGGAGACGGTGAAGCGTCAGAGAATGAAAGTATTAAGTTTAAGGTCGTATGGACCCGTAAACCTAAGAAATCAACAGTAGTACCAGGATAATCTGAGGCGTGAAATATCACGCCTTTTTATTTTTGAAAAGAGGAGAAAAACAATGGTCGTAATTAAGAAATTAAGCAATATCATTCCTATTGATTTCGGAGAATTTCAGCTGGAATACATTGCAAATGACAAGGGCGTGAAGGAACTTGATAAGTTCCGTGAGGGCTTAGCAAAGAACTGGAAGAAAATTGAAAAACTTTCCGACGAGAAAATCGCAGAAAAAGCTAAAGAGCTTATCGAAGATGGTTGGACTCAATTATTCGGAGCGGATGCATTTGAAAAAGTCTATAAATTCGCAGACGAAGATACAACTATCGCATTTAACTATCTGATGCAGACCATTCTTGGGATTCAGAAAGAATATCGAGAGCGCAACTCAGAAGACGCATTCAAGAAATATCTAGCGTGATGCCATGTTAGATATTTCTAGAAAGCTAGTTGATGAGCTTGTTTTAGAAATTGAAGGCAAAGAACAGACTTTCCCTCTGCTCTTATCGTTCGATAGAGTCTTGAAAGTTTTTGAATTATGGAAAGACGATGATATTCCTAAATTCATGCGCCCGTTTTTAGCGTTGCGGATCCTTACGGGTGTTTCTTTTGATTGTTTAAGCTTTGAGGAGGCTTTGGAAGTTGTTCAGGCAATTTTTGAAGAGCACATCCAGACAGGCGAGAAAGAAGACGATGTTGAGTATGACTTGGCAGGCAATGTCATAAAGTCCTCGACAACGTCAGAAACACCACAAAAAAGACTCTACAACGTGAAGCATGACGGAGCTTATATCTTTGCTTCTTTCATGCAAGCTTACAGAATCGACTTAATCGAAGAAATCGGTAAGTTGCACTGGAAGAAATTCAATGCTCTAATTGTTGGCTTGCCTGAGGGAACCAAATTTGTAGAAGTCGTGAAAATTCGCTCTTATGAACCGCAAAAAGGCGACAGTCAGGAATACATCGATAAGATGCGAGAGTTGCAAAAAGAGTATCGTCTTCCAGACGATGACTACGACGAAGAAGATGACGAGTATGACTATTACGAGTAGAAAGGAGGCATAAATGGCAGATGGTAAAGTGGTCATCCAAGTTGATATGGATGGCAATAAGGCTCAATCAGGAGTGGCACGTCTAAAAGGGATGGTTGGCGGACTGACAGAAAGCGGGATGCAACTAGGTTCGGTCTTTAAGTCAGTTTTAGGAGCTAACATTGTCAGCGGTGCGCTGATTTCTGGGATTCAATCCCTTGGCAGTGCTATCAAGGGTGTATTTGCTACAGCTCTAGATGAGGGCGCCAAACTCCAACAATCATTTGGTGGCGTTGATACGCTATATACGACTGCAGCTGAGTCTGTAAAGCAATATGCGAACGCTGCAGCCTCAGCTGGTATCTCTGCTAATACCTACGCAGAGCAAGCTGTTTCTTTCGGTGCCAGCTTGAAGCAAGCGCTCGGTGGTGATGCTGTGAAGGCTGCACAAATGGCAGACAAGGCTATCATGGCCATGGCTGATAACTCAGCCAAGATGGGTACAGATATTGGTTCAATCCAGCAAACGTTCCAAGGCTTCGCTAAACAGAACTATACCATGCTAGATAACTTGAAACTTGGATATGGCGGTACCAAAGAAGAAATGCAACGACTTCTTAAAGACGCCAGCAAATTAGAAAAAGCAATGGGCAAGAAGTTTGATATCAACAACTTTGCGGATATCGTAGAAGCCATCGACCTAGTTCAACAAGAGTTGGGAGTCGCAGGAGTCGCAGCACAAGAAGCGCAGACTACATTCAGTGGTTCGTTTGCGGCAATGAAGGCTTCGGCATCCAACTTCTTGGCGAATTTGACGCTCGGAGAAGATATTGGACCGTCTTTAAAAGCGCTTATTTCTAGCACCTCAACGTTCCTTTTAGGCAATTTCTTGCCTATGGTTGGAAATATTATGAGACAACTTCCTCAAGCTATCGATACAGCCTTGGCAGAAGCTGGGCCAAGGATTGAACAAGGGTTCAAATCGTTGTTTGCTTCGCTCGGAGTTGACGAGGGTGTTTTTGACGTAATCAAGGACACTTTTCGAGATGTTGTTGTGACAATCCAGTCGCTCTTTGAAGAACTGACAAGCGAATCCAATGGGTTTGGTAATGTTATTCAAGGGGTTGGAAATGTCATTCAAACAGTTAACGTCATCATCCAGAATATGGCTATGGCCTTTCAGTTTGCACTAGAAGCCTTCTCTGAAACAGGAGCAATCAAGAACGCCTATCAAGCATTTAAGGATTTGACGGATGCAGCTTTAGATCTTGCTATTAAGTTAGGCGATGCTATTCCTTGGGATATCGTAGGCGCAGCCGCTGGGCACGTCGTGAACGCTATTTCAATGATTGTGAGCTGGATTTCAAAATTAACTCAATCAATTAGTGCAGATGTCTGGAGAGGATTGATTGCAGGGATTGGAGGAGCTCTAGTCGCTTTCAAGGCATTTAATTTCTTGAAGAGCTTTAATCCGTTTGGCTTATTTGCTAAAGGCGCCAAGGAAGGGGCAGACGAAGTTGTAAAAGGTGCAACGAGCTCGAAAAGCGCAATCGCTCAAATCTTCAAATCAATCTCAACTCTAATCAAAACAACAGGAACAGCAATCAAAACGGCTGCGACAGGAATTGGTGAAGGCATCAAAATTGCTCTTTCTGGATTGGCTCCGGTCATCCGAGCATTTGGATTGGCTTTGAGAACGGCTGGGATTGGGAACATCCTTGCTCTTGGCGGAGCGATTGGTATTGCAGCAGTCGGAATCGGCGCTGGAGTGGCTATTATTGCGGCAGGCTTAAGTCTCATTGCTAGTCAAGGTGAAGGGGTAGCCACGATCATTAACGCTGTTGGTCAGGCATTCGCTACGGTTGCTACTGCGATTATTGGTGCATTTGCTCAGGCTATTGTATCTGTCGCAGGAGTTTTACCAACAGTAACAAGCGCCCTCGCTCAGCTATCTCCTCTTGTTGTTGCGGTTGGAGAAGCAATTGGAGCAGCTGCGCCATTCATTACAGCTTTAGGTGATGCAATTGCAACTGTAGCTACAGCAATCACTCCAATCGTCGATATTATAAGTAATGCGTTCGTTTCAGTAGCTCAAATTATTGCTGACGCTATCGTTCAAATTGTTGAAGCAATAGCTCCATTTGCTCCAGCCATAACTGAAATGGTGGTTGCGATTGCTCCTTCAATTGCAGATATTGTTTCGTCATTTAGCAGCATGTTCTCTCAGATTAGTCCTATCATTGATAGCTTGTCTAATCTCTTGAAAACATTTGGAGAACAAGTGAGCTCTATCTTGAAAAGTGCTGGTAGTGTAGTTGAGTCCTTTGGCTCTGCTATCCGTAATGTCCTTGACGGTGTAGCTGGAATCTTTGACAGCATCGGTAATGCTGCCTTAAACGCAGGCCTTGGAGTCAAATACATGGCTGAAGGGATTTCGATGCTCACTGAATTAGGGTTGCTAGATTTAGCTGGAACATTGGCAACAGTGGCAACAGGATTGACAGCTATTGCCAATTCTGGCATTGCTTCAGCAGGTCCTGGGTTGCAACAAGCAGGGACTGGGTTGAGTTTGATAGCTATATCAGCTCAACTTGCAAGTGTAGCCTTGCAATCACTACCTACGGCCTTATCATCACTAAGCACTAACCTTAGCACATTGCCAGAAACACTGACAAGCGCTGGAACTTCGATGAGCACGTTTGCTACATCGGTCATGGCTTCATTTGCAAGCTTGTCTGGTTCTGTATCTGGTGTAATGGCGCTTCAGACAGGTTTGGTGGCTCTAGCTAATGCTATGATGATGGCTCAAAGTGGGGCTTCAGCGATGTCTTCTACTCTAACGATGATTAACGCTTCAGCTTCATCAGCTACATCGGCCATTTCTCAGCTTGCTTCAGGTATGGCTTCAGCGATGGCTCAAGCTGTATCGTCGGTTCAGTCAAACATGGCATTGATTGTGACTGTAATTTTGCAGTCGTCAATTCAGATGACGCAAGCAGGCCAACAGGCAGGCCGTGGGGTTTCTGAAGGGATAACAAATGGTATCCGTTCAGGAGTCGGCTCGGCGACATCAGCAATGTCATCCATGGTCAACTCTATCCAGTCTACAGGAATGAGAGGCGTCTCTACTATGCGCTATGTAGGTGACATGATTGGTCAAGGTTTAGCACAAGGTATGTACTCAGCGCTTGGAGCTGTCACGGCTGCTGCTAATGCTCTTGTCGCTCAAGCTGAAAGAGCCGCACAGGCCAAGGCTAAGATTAACAGTCCATCACGCCGTTTTAGAGACAACGTCGGACGTTTCATTTCTCAAGGGGTGGCAGTCGGTATCTTGGCAGATGCTCACAAGGTAGATGATGCCATGGGCGATGTATTCGACCAAATCAAAGCCTTTAACTTTGCCCCTGAAGACATTCTTGGAGTAGGTCAGGCTAGCCTTACGAAGACACTTCAGGTCAAGTCAGACCTAGATCGTCAAATTAAAGCGAGCGTTAAGGTCGTACAAGAAAAATCTAACCGACTTGTCGAGCAAGCTCTAGAAGTTGCTGAGAAGGCAGTCAAACGGCCAGTCAGTCTGATGATGGAAAGTGGAGCGCTTGTCGGTCAAATCGGCCAAAAGATGACCGATTACCAAAAAGACCAACTCATGATCGATAACATGATGAGAGGGATTATTTAATGGACACAGTTATCTATAACAATCATGACCTCTCTGAGGTTATAAAAATCAACGAAGTAATTCGTCCGGTAGGAAACGAAAGGGACGTCACAACAAATGACGCCCCTTTTTTGGGTGTAAACGTCCAAGAAGTAAGAACCGGACCTAAAAAAATCAAAGTTAAGTTTACCGTTCAGAAAAAAACGGCTAGGGATACCGAATTGGCCAAGCACACCTTAGCTACAATCCTGAACACCGACAAGCCAGTTCGTATTGATATTTCAGACGAGCCTGACAAGTACTATATGGGACTTGTCATTGGTTCTGTGGATGTCGATAACGTAGCTAGATGGCTTCAAAAGGGCGAGTTTGAGATTCTTGTTCCTGATGGTGTCGCACATGGTACGACCTATAGACGGTTCGATAACGGCCAAGAGCAACCTGACAAGGTTGTTTTTAACTTGGTCAATAATGGCAACGTCCCAGCTTTTCCTGTCGTTACGGTCAAAAACAACGCTGAGAACGGCTATATCGGTCTCGTCAATACTAGCGGAGCTTTTGAAGTTGGAGACCGTGAAGAGGCTGATACAGGGATAGTTAAGAAATCCGAAATCTTAATGGATTTTAGAGGCGATAAAATCTCAACTGGTTTTTCCCAAGCATTAAAAAATCAAGGTGTTACAAACGACAATACGGAGTATGTGGTAGGAACCGCTGAAAGAATAAATCTCTGGGAGCGTCCCCATATTAAATTAAAAAATCTACGAGGTGAAACCAAGTTACAAAACTATGCTGCTAGTCTAACTTGGACTATCCCGAATGATAGTGTAGGAGAAATTGGGTCTTTAAACGATTATCTTTGGTGGCGACAAGTCTTTTGGTCTGAGGCTCTTAATCAGTATGGTTTTATTAAAATTACTATTTCTGACACTAACGATAAATTCTTATACGGCGTGGAGAGTTTCAAAAGGTCTCTGGGCTCAGAATGTGAATATAACTTCTTTGCTAGCGATGGCAAGGGTAGCTATAACATTCTGAAACGTTGGGAATTTGACGGAAGCACTACAGGAGACATTAACCCTTTTAGTGTAGCTAGAGGCTGGTCAGATTTGAAACGGAATGATGACAAGGTACAAGTCTTTTATCGTGGCTCTTACTTTACTTTCACAGTTCCTGAAATAAAGGGCAGAAAGTCAGCTAAGATCCATGTGACATTAGGAGCATATCGAGATTATCCAATGGTCTCTCATATGTATCTTGATGAATTGTATTATCGCAAAGATTTTGTGCCAGGAATCGGTGATGTGCCGAACCGCTACCCAATCGGTTCAAACGTTGTGCTAAACAGCGAGAATGACACTGTCACAGTGGACGGCCTTGAGAAGATTGTAGACGTCGTAGATGGATCAAGTTTCTTGACTATTCCTCCAGGTAATAGTCAGCTTGAGGTCTATTGCTCAAGTTGGGTCAAGACCAAGCCAACTGTAAAAGTAGAATTTAAAGAAAGGTATCTATAGCAATGTTATTGACAATACATGACTCAAATTTGAGAAAAGTGGCTTTTATCGACAATGACAAACAGGATACATTGAACTATTTCAATGACACCTGGACAAGATACCTGGAAACTGGTTCTAGTACCTTTGATTTTACAGTCTTTAAAAAGGCAATTATCTCAGATGTAGGCAAAAAGAGGGCTTATAACTCTCTCAATGAGAAAGCCTTTGTTTCATTCAGATACAAGGGCAGAACTTACCTGCATACAATCCGAAAAATTGAGGAAAATGAGAAGGTCATTAAATGTTACGGTATCAATCTAAACCTTGAGCTTATCAATGAGTATTCTATCCCTTATAAATCACCTAAAGCTATGAGTTTTAAGGAGTTTTGCGAGGCTATGGACCTGCTCAACTATACTTTCTTAAAAATCGGTATTAATGAGGTTGCTAATAAGAAAATCTCTGCTGAATGGGAGGGCACAGATACTAAGCTCAATAGACTTTTAAGCCTGGCTAAGAAATTTGGCGCAGAAATTGAGTTTGACACACGTCTCAACGCTGACAGCTCTATCAAGTCATTTACAGTCAATGTCTATCATGAGCACGACGATAGCCACCAGGGAGTAGGGCAAATTAGCCCAAAAATCTTGAAGTATGGGAAAAACCTCAAGACGATCACTAGGACGATTGACAAAACTGGGATCTATAACACGGTTGTCCCAACAGGTAAGGATGATAAAGGAAACGTAGTTGATATTAGAGGCCTTGGAGCTTGGTCTGTCAATAACGCAAAGGGAGAACGTGAGTTCTACCAGTCAGGAGCTGCATTGTATGCCCCTCTCTCTATGCAGATGTATCCGTCTACTTTTACTCACTCAACAGGGGACCGTGACCAGTGGATCCGTAAGGATATGACGGTAGAGAGTTCAAATCCTGAGGTCATCCGTTCGACGGCTTACCGTGAACTCAAAAAGAACTGTTATCCAGCAGTAACTTACGAGGCTGAGGGCTTTGCGGATCTTGAAATAGGAGACACAGTCAAAGTCTATGATGACGGCTTTAGCCCTACTCTCTTGCTTGAAATGAGGGTATCTGAGCAAACTATCAGCTTTACCAATCCGAAGAACAACAAGACAACTTTTTCAAATGCTAAGGCGCTTGAAAATCGTCTATCCCAAGGCATTCAACAACAACTAGACAGGATGATAGAAGAGGCTAAGCCTTACACTATCAAACTTGCTACTGACAACGGCATAGCCTTTAAAAATGGCCAAGGTCAGACTATTGTGACCCCTACTCTTATGAAAGGGAACAAGGTCATCAACAGTGGATGGAGATGGGTGGTGGATGGTGTAATCAAGGCTACAAGCCCTAGCTACACTGTGAGGGCTGCTGACATCAATCAAAAGATGGTCTTGACGGTCTCAGCATGGATTGATAACAAAGAGGTAGCGTCTGAGCAGTTGACTCTTATCAATACGTCAGACGGAACGGCTGGAAAAACTCCATACTTTCACCGAGCCTGGGCTAACTCCGCTGACGGTCGTGATGGTTTCAGTACAACTGATAGCTCAAATAAGCGCTATTTAGGGACGCTAACGGATTTCACTGAGGCGGACAGTCAGGATCCTACAAGATACAACTGGACGGCTCTTTTCGATAATGTAAAGATTGGTGGAAAAAACTATATCAGAAATGCCTCGTTTCTCTCCGGAGATAATAAGTGGAGTAAATCTTCTGTAAATGGATTAGCGTATAATTTCACTCATTCTGCAGTTAATAAGGGCAGACCAGGCTTACATATGTTTAGCGAGAATGACACAGTTATCCCAAAATGGAAAGGCGTAAGCCAAAAGATTTCACTACCTCAACCAGCAGGTACTCCGGTCACAATTTCAGCATCGTTTGCGAAAGACGGAGCGCCTCAAGAGGCTCATATCGGACTCCATTTTATAAAAGATGGTGTCATAGCTAGACAATCATGGCTTGATATACCTGCTTCCCAAATCACTGACAAGTATCAGCGTTTTTCTCTCTCAGCAAAGCACGATATACCTTTTGATGAGATCAGAGTCATGCTCTATGTTGGATATGACAAAATTGTCAATCTGTATGTTACAGATGTTCAGCTTGAAATTGGCAATGTAATGACTGATTTTAGATTGTCAGACGAAGACGTGCAAGAGACTATCAACTCTAAAGCTGATCAAGCATTGACTCAGGAGCAACTCAATGCTCTCAATGAAAAGGCTGGAATTATCCAGGCTGAGCTCGAGGCTAAAGCTAGTGCTGACACGCTTGATAACTGGATAAAGGCTTATAAGGACTTTGTCAAGTCAAACGAGACAGCAAGGTTACAAGCTGAGAAAGATTTGATTTCAGCTAGCCAGCGTGTCTCTAATATCGCTAAAGATTTGGGAGAACTCTCTGACCGCTGGAATTTCATTGATACTTACATGAGTTCATCAAATGAGGGTCTTGTGATTGGTAAGAATGACGGTAGCTCTAGCATGCTATTTAGTCCAAATGGACGAATTTCAATGTTTAGCGCTGGTGTAGAGGTTATGTATATTTCTCAGGGTGTCATCCACATTGAGAATGGTATTTTCTCTAAGACTATCCAAATTGGACGTTTTAGAGAAGAGCAGTATCATATTAACCCTGACATGAACGTCATCCGCTACGTTGGATAGAAAGGAGCGAAATGCCAAGATTTAGTAATTCAAGTAACAGCTTATATTTGAATGTGTATATTGATGAAGCTTCAACAGACGTTTCAACTAATACTTCAACCATCAACTGGCAGTTGACAGTTAGTCGTTATACGTACTATCACACGTTCAATAAGCAGGGAGACAGTACGTTATCTCTAACTTTGGACGGCCAAAATGTGCACTCTAGCAATCCAGTTTGGGAAGTCTGGGACGGCGAGGTCACTCTCGCTAGTGGTTCAACCACAATCTCACACAACTCAGACGGTCGCAAGATACTGCCGTTCTCATGTACGTTCAATCCTAACAATGGTTTACATGGAACCATCACAGTTTCAGGAAATCTCGGTCTGACTGCTATCCCACGTTCAAGCTCTGTAAGCGTGAGCGCTGGAGTGATTGGTAGTTCGGTTACGATCAACATCAACCGTCAAAGCTCCAGTTTTAAGCACACAGTGCGCTATTCATGGGCTGGAAAGTCAGGGACGATTGCAACGAATGTAGACACATCCACAACGTGGACGATTCCTCTTGACTTTGCAAATGACATTCCAAACTCGGCGAGTGGGACAGGGACGATCTATGTTGACACCTACTCAGGCTCCACTAAAACTGGAACGCAGTCAACAACCTTGACAGCTAGCGTACCAGCGAATGTCAAGCCCACATTTGCAGGAGTTTCCCTGTCGGACTTAAACAGTGCAGCTCAAAACCTCATCCCAAATCCTGAAACGTTCATCCAGGTCATCTCTAACATCAAGGTAGCGTTTAATGGTGCAGTCGGCTCTTACGGCTCGTCTATCACTGGATATTATGCTGAGATTATTGGCAAAAACCAGTCCACAAGTTCAAACGGTGGGAGTCTGGGCATTATGAACTATCACGGCACCATCAAAATCAGAACGAGTGTTTCAGATAGCCGTGGACGCTGGTCAGATACTAAAGAGGTATCCGTGACCGTGCTTGAGTATTTTGCTCCTGCCTTGAGCTTTAGTATTGCAAGGACAGGCTCAACCTCTAGCACTCTAACAGCTACGAGAAATGCCAAAATCGCCCCTCTGACGGTGGCAGGAAGTCAAAAGAACTCAATGACCTTGACTTTCAAGGTTGCAAGGCTTGGGACTAACTCTTACACAGTTGACAATGGACCAGCTACTGGATCCTGGACAAGTATTTCAAGTCTGGTCAATTTCCAGGCTAATTTAGCTGGCAATTATCTAGCTAATCAGTCGTGGGTGGTTATCGGTATCCTTGAGGACAAATTCACTCGTACTGAGTTCATGGTCAATGTGGCCACAGAGAGCGTAGTCTTGTCTTATGACAGGTCGGGTGTTGGGGTCAACAAAATCCGTGAACAGGGCGCTCTTGATGTAAAAGGAAGCATCTACGCAGACAACAAGCCCATTCAACAGCACCAGCTGACACGTAATAACGGAATTTCTATTTTAACGAAAGAAAGTCTTGATAATATCCTTAAAAATGGTATGTATTATAGTCACAGTGCACCTGATAGACCAAGAAATCAGAATGGCTGGTTATTGGTTCAAGTCTATGATGACGCTCAATATGTTGTGCAGACTTATTGGACAGCTGAGAAAGAGACAATGTTAGTAAGATATCGTATAGCTAATAAATGGGGAGAATGGAAAGAAGTTACCACAAGAGATGACATCCAAAAATACACTCAAGGAACACCTTGGCAAAATCTAACTCTACAAAATGGCTGGGTTCATCATCCTGAGTATGAAAAAGTCCAATGCTCAAAAACATTTGACGGAGTAGTTTATATCAGAGGCACCTGTAAAGGCGGAAAGATTACCCGTGAATCAATTATCTTTACTTTGCCTGAAAATTTCAGACCATCCACAGCACTGTTCAAAACAGTGTTAAACAGTAACTACGGCCCTGCAGTTGTCGGAATTTACCCAGGAGGTACTGTAGTAGTCAAGGGAAACGTTGACACTACATGGCTCAACTTTGACAATATTTCATTCAAAATTTAAAAAGGAGAAAGCATGAAATTAGAATACGGTTCAAAATCACAAGAATTTGATGCGAGCGGAACAGCATCAGCTACCAAGGTCACACTTGTTAATTCAGACGGTGCTATCGTACCTATCTTGCTACCAGCTGACAAAATCGGTTTGTCAAATACTGAGCTATTTGATCTTGCTCTTGAGGCTCTTTACCAAGAGAATTTCCCACAGCGTGCCGAAAAAGAGAAATTTAACCAAGTAGAGGCGCAGCTCAAGCAAAATAAGGAAATGGCGACTAAGGTAGAGCAAGCGACCGTAGAGAACAAGGAAAACCTTGACACAGTCTCAGCTATCACAGAGGTCTTGATTGCTTTGGCAGTATCTCAAAATGGAGGAATGCCTACCCATGCTTATGGCAAGGTGGCTGCATTTGTCAAGCCACTAGTAAAAAGCACACGCTACTCAAACGGAGACATCATCTCAAGTGTTTATCCATTTGATACCAATCCAAAATGGCCTAAAGGTACACAAACTATTTTCAAGTTTCAAATGCAGGCCACAGAGGGCTACACATACAAAGAGCAGTCACTATCTGATATGCTTCAGCAAGGTGTGCTTACCGTGGTCATGCCACGTATCGATTAGAAGGAGGTTGTATGCCGATTGAAGAAGCTGAAAAAATCGCCCAAAGTCAGGTAGCTTGGGCGATTTTGTTTATCTTGCTTTTCTTTATTATAATTCGATATCTTATTAAGACTTCGGACAAGCGAGAGAAGAAGATTATGGATTTGCATGAGCAATCAAAGGCCGACTCTAATAGACGAGAAGAGCGTTTGATGACTCACCTGGAAAAAACCACTACAGAATTAACGATAATTACACATACGGTCGGAGACATTCAGAAAGAAATGGTCCGCATGAACGACCGCATGGACGAAATCGAAAAAGGAGAATAACATGCAACAAATCAATGAAATTATCGCAAATGGAGCAATTAGCATTCTTGTCATTTTAGCAGGTATCGCAGTCAAAGCAGTCAAGGACTATCTCGTTCAAAAAGGTGGAGAAAAGACTATCAAGATTGTTGAAATCTTGGCTAAAAATGCGGTCAATGCCGTGGAGCAGGTCGCAGCCGAAACCGGCTACAAAGGCGAAGAAAAGCTGGATCAAGCACGAACTAAAATCCGTGCAGAGCTTACCAAATATAACATTAGTATGACTGACAAGGACTTGGATACCTTCGTCGAGTCAGCAGTTAAGCAAATGAATGATGCGTGGAAAGGAAAATAAAAAAGTGAAAAAAAACGACTTATTCATCGACGTATCTAGCCACAATGGATACGATATTACAAGTATTTTGGCTGACATGAGTACACAGAATACTATTATCAAAATTTCTGAAAGCACAAACTACCTAAATCCGTGCCTGTCAGCTCAAGTAGAGCAATCCAATCCTGTTGGATTTTATCATTTCGCATGGTTTGGCGGTGACATTGAAGAAGCTGAGCGAGAGGCACGCTACTTCCTTGACAATGTACCTCAAAAAGTAAAATACTTGTGTCTTGATTACGAAGATCACGCTAGCGGAGATAAACAGGCAAATACAGATGCTTGTATTCGCTTCATGGAAATCCTCAAAGAAAATGGCTATGAGCCAATCTATTACAGCTATAAGCCATTCACGCTTAATAATATCTATTATGAGCAGATTCTTGCTAAATTTCCAAATAGCCTTTGGATTGCAGGCTATGGTTTGAATGATGGTACAGCTAACTTTGAATATTTCCCATCCATGGACGGGATTCGCTGGTGGCAATACTCTTCAAATCCGTATGACAAGAACATTGTTTTACTAGATGACGAGGAAGCTAAGCCCAAATGGAAAAAGAATGATACTGGATGGTGGTATGAATATCCTGACGGATCTTATCCAAAAGAAGAATGGGAAAAGATTGATGGTACCTGGTACTACTTCGACGAGAGAGGTTATTCAATATCTTCTAACTGGTTGAAAGACGATGACAAGTGGTATTATCTCAGAGAGAACGGCGCAATGGCCATCGGCTGGGCGTTTGTGAACGGCAAATGGTTCTATTTTGATGCTTCAGGAGCGATGGTTACTGGTTGGGTTCAATATAAGGACAAACTATACCATCTAAAAGAAGAGAACGGCGCAATGTCTTCAAAAGAGCTTGTTCAAGTCGAAGGCGGCTGGTACTATGTCAATGAGGATGGCAGTCGTTCAGATAAACCAGCGCTTACTGTCCTGCCTGACGGATTAATCACTACTAAATAATTTTTTAAAAATAGAAAGGAAAATTTCTAAAATATTGTTCGAATCGTTTTAACCGCAGGCTATAGCTTGCGGTTTTTTTGTTTGCTCTGGAATGTTATTACTTAAAAGTGCGTTGCTATCAGTTTTGTTAATGCCAACAAAATTGGCCTGAAAGTAGTTTCAGAATTAAAAAATAATGTTTTTTCACGAATAGATAAGTAGGAGGAAGAAAATATGAATATTTTGAACATCGAACTTGCGAGCATAGAGCAGACTGATTTAGGATTTGAGCATTGGGTAGATGTGACTTATGCTGTTCCAATTTTAAAGAATGAATACACGGTCAAGTTGTTATTATTCATGGAATGCAAGATAGAGGACCAAGAGGTTATTGAGTACCTGGTATCAACTTGGAAGTATCGTGATTTGGTCCTGCATTCGGTAAGAATGTACGAGATGGAACGAAGTGATCGCACATAATACCTTGCCCCAAACTCGCCCCAAAAGTTTTTTAAAGTTATCTTTATTTATATGAAGAAAAAAATAAAAAAGCCCGTAAAATCGGGCTTTATTTTCGGATAAATCACTATAAAATAGTATATATAAGGCGGTAGACGGATT
>NZ_NCUL01000002.1:0-36441 GCF_002096455.1 Streptococcus oralis subsp. oralis
CTCCCGCAATTTGGCTCGGTAGCTCAGTTGGTAGAGCAATGGATTGAAGCTCCATGTGTCGGCGGTTCGATTCCGTCTCGCGCCATATTTTATTTATAACTTGGAAGGGTAGCGAAGAGGCTAAACGCGGCGGACTGTAAATCCGCTCCTTCGGGTTCGGGGGTTCGAATCCCTCCCCTTCCATTACTTTAGTTACGGGCATAGTTTAAAGGTAGAACTAAGGTCTCCAAAACCTTCAGTGTGGGTTCAATTCCTACTGCCCGTGTTAATATGATTATGGCGGGTGTGGTGAAGTGGTTAACACACCAGATTGTGGCTCTGGCATGCGTGGGTTCGATCCCCATCACTCGCCTATTTTATATTATTGGGGTATAGCCAAGCGGTAAGGCAAGGGACTTTGACTCCCTCATGCGTTGGTTCGAATCCAGCTACCCCAGTTACTATTTGCCGGCGTGGCGGAATTGGCAGACGCGCTGGACTCAAAATCCAGTGTCCGCAAGGACGTGCCGGTTCGACCCCGGCCGCCGGTATAGTATGAAAGACAAGGTTTTCGGGCCTTGTTTTTTGTTTTGGTAAAGATTTTGATTAAGTACAGATAACTGATGAATGATCTTTTTCTTCTTATTCTAGTCATTTTTAGTGTATTTTTGGTATAATATTACTTATTCACAATTTATTTTGATTATGAAAGAGTTTGGTGATTAATGTCTCGGTCTGTTGAATTACTAAAGAAACGTTACTTAAAGAATATAAAAGAGAACCCAGATTTATTTATTGGAATTGAGTTAGAATTTCCTATTGTAAATTTAGCGGGTAAGGCTACAGATGGTGAAGTTGTTAAGGACCTCTTTCGGTATTTACCATCAGTATTGGGCTTTACTATCGAAAAAGAGGATGATTTTGGGAATCCAATTCAGTTACTTGATCCAGTCAGCCAAGATACGATCTTATTTGAGGTTGCTTATACGACGATTGAGTTTGCATTCGGAAAGGCCGAATCTATCCAAGAGGTGGAAGAACGCTTTAACTTCTATATGGCTACGATTCAGAATAAGTTGGGGGGAGCTAATCATGCTATTGTTGGCTGCGGCATTCATCCCAACTGGGATAAAAATGAGAATTGTCCAGTGGCTTATCCCCGCTATCAGATGTTGATGGATTATCTGAATTTGAGTAGAAATGTAACTAAATCAGATTTACATCATTTCCCTGAGTATGGAGCCTTTATATGTGGGAGTCAGGTTCAACTAGACATTTCAAGGTTCAACTACCTGCGTGTTATCAATGCTTTTACGCAAATTGAAGCTGCTAAAGCTTATTTGTTTGCAAATTCTGAGTTTTCAGGGGCAGATTGGGATACCAAAATTTCGAGAGATATTTTTTGGGAAGAATCCATGCATGGTATCTATCCAGAGAATGTTGGTGTCAATACTAGACTATTTAAAGATGAGGATGATTTTTTTGACTATTTAAATCATTCTGCGATTTTTACTGCGGAGCGTGATGGGCAGACCTATTATTTTTATCCGATTCAGGCTAGGGACTATTTGGCTACACCTGAAATCCAAGCATTTACCCTTAATGGGGATGAGGTGTTAATTCATCCTCAGGAGGAAGATTTCCAAACTCATCGTAGTTACCAGTACCAAGACTTAACGACTCGAGGGACAGTTGAGTTTCGTAGTGTGTGTACTCAGCCGCTTGATAGGACTTTTGCTTCTGCAGCCTTTCATTTGGGCTTGTTGGTTCATTTAGACAAGCTTGAAGCTTACTTGCGAACTGCTCCATTTTTTACCACAGCTGGTCGTGATTATAAGCTTTTAAGACGACAATTTTCTAAGAAAAAACTTACAGATGAAGAAGAAGCTGCGGTTCTCGAGTTTTCTAAAGACTTACTCACCCTTGCTGAGGAGGGGCTGGAGAAAAGAGATAAGCAAGAAATGGTTTATTTAGAGCCTTTGAAGAAAGAATTGGGATTATAATTTCTCTTATAAAGGGAGAATTTTCTGAAAAATCATGATATAATGGAAGAGACTATAGATAAAGGATAGAGATTCATGACATTAGTTTATCAATCAACGCGTGATGCCAATAATACAGTAACTGCCAGCCAAGCTATTTTGCAAGGTTTGGCGACGGATGGTGGTCTGTTTACACCACTTACTTATCCAAAGGTGGATTTGGACTTTGAAACATTAAAAGATGCTTCTTACCAAGAAGTGGCCAAATTAGTTTTATCAGCCTTTTTAGATGACTTTACGGCTGAGGAGTTGAACTACTGTATCAACAATGCCTACGATAGCAAGTTTGATACTCCAGCTATTGCGCCATTGGTGAAACTGGATGGGCAATACAACTTGGAATTGTTCCATGGTTCAACGATTGCCTTTAAAGATATGGCCTTGTCTATCTTGCCATACTTTATGACGACAGCCGCTAAAAAGCATGGTTTGGAGAACAAGATTGTCATTTTGACAGCGACATCTGGTGATACTGGAAAAGCTGCTATGGCAGGGTTTGCGGATGTGCCTGGAACTGAGATTATCGTCTTTTATCCAAAGGATGGTGTCAGCAAGGTACAAGAGTTGCAAATGACTACTCAGACTGGCGACAATACTCATGTTATCGCTATTGATGGAAACTTTGATGATGCACAAACAAATGTGAAACATATGTTTAACGATGTAGCTCTTCGTGAAAAATTGGCTGCCAATAAACTGCAATTTTCATCAGCTAACTCTATGAACATTGGTCGTTTGGTACCACAGATTGTTTATTATGTTTATGCCTACGCTCAGTTGGTCAAGTCTGGTGAGATTGTGACTGGTGAAAAGGTCAACTTCACAGTACCGACAGGAAACTTTGGAAATATCTTGGCTGCCTTTTATGCTAAACAAATTGGTCTGCCAGTTGGCAAATTAATCTGTGCTTCAAATGATAACAATGTCTTGACAGATTTCTTTAAAACCCGTGTCTATGACAAGAAACGTGAGTTTAAAGTAACAACTAGTCCATCTATGGATATCCTTGTATCTTCAAACTTGGAGCGTTTGATTTTCCATCTTTTGGGGAATGATGCGGTTAAGACAACTGAACTCATGAATGCCTTGAGTACACAAGGACAATATGAATTGACAGACTTTGATACAGCGATCCTGGAACTCTTTGCAGCTGAATATGCGACTGAGAAAGAAACTGCGGCAGAAATCAAGCGTGTTTATCAAACAGATGCCTACATCGAGGATCCACATACGGCGGTTGCCTCAGCTGTTTATAGAAAATACCAAGTGGCTACTGGCGATGCGACTAAGACAGTGATTGCTTCAACAGCTAGTCCATACAAGTTCCCAGTGGTTGCAGTAGAAGCGGTAACTGGGAAGGTTGGCTTGACTGACTTTGAAGCTTTGGCTCAATTACATGACATTTCAGGAGTGGCAGTGCCACCAGCGGTTGATGGCCTTGAAACAGCTCCAGTTCGTCATAAAACAACAGTGGCAGCTGCTGACATGCAAGCAGCGGTTGAGGCTTATCTAGGACTTTAAGACAGAGGGAGTAAACTCGGTTGGGAAACCAACTGAGTTTCTTTTCATCAGGAGGAAGGATTGTTTAAGAAAAATAAAGACATTCTTAATATTGCATTGCCAGCTATGGGTGAAAACTTTTTGCAGATGCTCATGGGAATGGTGGACAGTTATTTGGTCGCTCACTTGGGCTTAATCGCCATTTCAGGTGTTTCAGTGGCTGGCAATATTATCACCATTTACCAGGCGATTTTTATCGCTCTGGGGGCTGCTATTTCCAGTGTTATTTCAAAAAGTTTGGGGCAGAAAGATCAGTCCAAGTTGTCTTATCACGTGACAGAGGCTCTCAAGATAACCCTATTGCTGAGTGCACTTTTAGGCGCCTTATCCATCTTTGCTGGGCAAGAGATGATAGGGCTCTTGGGAACTGAGCAGGATGTGGCCGAGAGTGGTGGACTCTACCTATCTTTGGTAGGCGGATCGATTGTTCTCTTGGGCTTGATGACCAGTCTAGGTGCCTTGATTCGTGCAACGCATAATCCGCGTCTACCTCTCTATGTTAGTCTTTTATCCAATGCCTTGAATATTCTTTTTTCAAGTCTAGCTATTTTTGTCCTTGATATGGGCATAGCGGGTGTTGCTTGGGGGACTATCTTGTCTCGCTTAGTCGGTCTTGTGATTTTGTGGTCGCAATTAAAGCTGCCTTTTGAGAAACCGACTTTTGGTTTAGATAAGGAACTATTGACTTTGGCTTTGCCAGTGGCAGGAGAACGTCTCATGATGCGAGCTGGAGATGTAGTGATCATTGCCTTGGTTGTTTCTTTTGGGACGGAGGCAGTAGCGGGGAATGCAGTCGGAGAAGTCTTGACCCAGTTTAACTATATGCCTGCCTTTGGCGTCGCTACGGCGACGGTCATGCAGGTAGCTCGAGCAGTTGGAGAGGATAACTGGGAAAGAGTAGATGATTTGAGCAAGCAAACCTTTTGGCTTTCCCTGCTTCTCATGTTGCCCTTAACTTTCAGTATCTATGCCTTGGGGACACCATTGACTCATCTCTATACGACCGACCCTATAGCAGTCGAAGCGAGCGTTTTGGTGGCACTGTTCTCACTACTAGGGACTCCCATGGCAACAGGGACAGTTATATATACGGCAGTTTGGCAGGGTTTGGGCAATGCTCGCCTCCCCTTTTATGCTACAAGTATCGGGATGTGGTGTATCCGCATTGGGACAGCCTATCTGATGGGGATTGTGCTTGGTTGGGGCTTGCCTGGTATTTGGGCAGGGACTCTCTTGGATAATGGTTTCCGTTGGTTATTTCTACGTTACCGTTACCAGCGTTATATGAGTTTGAAAGGATAGGAGATGCAAAAAATAGCCTTTATTTGGGATTTAGACGGGACTTTATTAGACTCGTACGAAGCGATTTTGTCAGGGATTGAGGAGACCTTTGCTCAGTTTTCTATTCCTTATGATAAGGAAAAAGTGAGAGAGTTTATCCTCAGGTACTCTGTGCAGGATTTGCTGGAGCAGGTGGCAGAAGAGAGAAACCTGGATGCGGAAGTGCTCAATCAGGTGCGCGCCCAAAGTCTGGCTGAGAAAAATGCCCAGGTAATTTTGATGCCAGGTGCGGGTGAAGTGCTAGCTTGGGCAGACCAAGCAGGGATTCAGCAGTTTGTCTATACTCATAAGGGAGACAATGCGCTTACTATTTTAAGAGACTTGGGGTTAGAGTTCTATTTCACAGAAATTTTAACTAATCAGAGTGGTTTTGCACGCAAGCCCAGTCCAGAAGCGGCGACATATCTGCTAGACAAATATGAGTTGGATCCTAGGACTACCTATTATCTAGGGGACCGGACTTTGGATGTGAAATTTGCCCAGAATAGCGGTATTCAAAGCATTAACTTTTTAGAGTCAACTTATGAAGGGAATCAGAGGATTCAAGCATTGGCAGATATTCCCTACATTTTTGAGGATGAGCAATAAAAAGATTGTGTCAGTTTTATGACAGAAGGCTAACAAACTATTTCAACTGATCTAGTTTGTTACAAGGAATAGACAGTTCTGTTAAATAGGCCCGAGAGGGCTTTTTTTCTGTTTTTTTTGTGTTATGATAGACAGGTACTCATTTGAAAGGAATATGAACGAATGAAGAAAAGAATTATTTTAGCCTCAACAGTAGCCCTGTCTCTTGCTCCCGCATTAGGAGCTAAAGCTCAAGAAATCTCTTGGACAGCACGTAGCGTTGAGCAAATCCAAAATGATGTGACGAAAAACGAGAACAAAAACAGCTATACAGTTCAGTATGGTGATACCCTGAGCACGATTGCAGAAGCTTTGGGAGTAGATGTAACCGTTCTTGCTAATTTGAACAAAATCACTAATATGGACTTGATTTTCCCAGATACTGTCCTCACTACAACTGTCAATGAGGAAGAAGAGGTGACGGAAGTTGAAATCCAAACTCCTCAAGCGGATTCTAGTGAAGAAGTGACGACTGCGACAGCTGATTTGACGACGAATCAAGTGACAGTTGATGAACAAACAGTTCAAGTAGAAGATCTTTCTCAACCAATTGAGGATGCTCCAACTGTAACAGAGACTGAAAAACCAACAGAAGTAGCGCCAAATTCAGAAGTTTCTGAGACAGCGACAGTTGCTGAAGAGACACCATCTACAGAAACACCTGTAGCAGCAGAAACAACTAGTCCAGTTGAAGAAGAAGCTCCTCAAGCAGCGACTCCAGCTACTGAAGAAACGGCAGCAACAACTCCAGCAGAAGCACCAGTAGCAGCTGCTCCAGCAACTGAAACACCTGCTGATACAACAGGAACAAGTGCAACAGAAGAAGCAGCATCAACAGCAACTTCTGACACTGCAACTTCGACTTATCAAGCAGAGCAAAGCCAAACTCCTTCAAGAACGTATGCTGCTCCAGCGGCTCCTGACTATGCAGGACTTGCTGTAGCTAAGTCTGAGAATGCTGGTCTTCAACCACAAACGGCGGCCTTTAAAGAAGAAGTAGCCAACTTGTTTGGAATTACATCTTTTAGTGGCTACCGTCCTGGTGACAGTGGGGACCATGGTAAAGGTTTGGCCATCGACTTTATGGTTCCAGTGAGTTCAGCACTCGGAGATCAAATTGCAGAATATGCAGTCAAAAATATGGCTAGCCGTGGTATCAACTATATCATTTGGAAACAACGTTTCTACGCTCCATACGATAGTAAATATGGACCAGCCTATACGTGGAATCCAATGCCAGACCGTGGTAGCGTAACCGAAAATCACTATGACCACGTTCACGTTTCAATGAACTAATAGAAAAAGAAGCTGAAAACTCATAAGGTTGAGGCTTCTTTTTGTTGTTCTAAGTCAAAATGTTTTCAAAGTTATGCTATAATCAAACTGAAGTTGACTGAAAATCAAGTATTTTTATTTTAGTAGAAGGTGAGAACACTATGATGAATAGTTTGAAAAAAACATTTGAGAAAACCATTGATGACTTTGAAAAAGAATTTTGTGGTGAAGTCGTTGAACTCTTGATTATCACTTTACAAAATGTGGGAGGTGCGACTGTTTTAAAGAATGGATGGAAGTTGCCTTCGGTTCATTTTGTAGCAAGTGTGAATGTGGGGACAAAGGAGTTCTCGGAAATAGAGGGACGTTTGGAGTGGTTGGTGAGTCCAGAGGAATATGAAGAAAAGGGCTTGCTCTATAGCTATAGTTTCGAGCCCTATCAGATTCATCACATCAAATGTCAGAAAAGACCACAAAGGCAATTAGAACCTTATATGGCAGCAGTAGCGAATAACTGTTATCGTCTGCTGGAATACATTGAAGATGGGCAGTCGGATAGTAGATTAGAAGCTCTGATTGCAGAATATGTTAAACCAGTCGTCATCAAAGATTCTATAGGCGAATTCACTTTAAATAGAGCTTATTCATGGTTTGAGGGAAGTATGGATCTTGCGGGAAGCAGGGTTAGCGTGATGTTGGATGCAAATGAAGATGCCAGCTTACCACCAAAATCATTTGGCTACTTGAAAACATTTGTCAGGGATATTGACCGAAGAGACTCTGAAATCCGAGACGTTATAGTAAAAGAGATGTGGGAAACAGCAGAGGACTGGCTAGCTTCAGACGGAGATGCCGAAGTATTAACAGAGGACTATTTTTATAATTCCTTGTATCTGGGGGAACTGTCTATCAGCGAAGCGGGGGATTTGACTCTTTATTATGGAGATAAAGAGGATATTTTTGCTGGGCATGCGGTAGAAGTCAGGGCAGATATTGAAGGAAATATAGAAAATGTGACCTTGGTAGGGTAAATGGACAGCATGTGATTATTTCTTTATTGTGAATAAGCAACTTAGTCCTGTTACAGGAGTTTCTTCATTATATTTTAAAAATAACTGAAATCAGCACCTTCTTTAGAAAGTGCTGATTTTTTTGAGATAATAGTAGAAAGTTTATACTTTTCGGCGTTTGAGAGCGAGCAAAGTTCGATAGAAAATGATTTGGCTGCTCTGGATATAGGGAAGGATGGAAAAACTAGCAATTCCAAAAGTAATCCAATTGAGGAAGTGCCAAGGAAGTAGTTGTAAGTCGAGGACAAAGCGTTGAAATTTGTAACCTTTCACCAAGAATCGACTGGTTTTCAGAATTTGACTGGGTTTAGCCTGGCCTAAATCCAGAGTGTCGCAAAGGAGGAATTCTACCTGCGAGTAGGCGTAATGTTGCGGGATATAGAGGATATTTCCTACAATCATCAAGATGAGGCTCGCGAAAAAGTAGAGACCAAAGGTCATAAGGAATTGCTCGGTTTCAAGCGACGAGAGATCTAGTTTTGGAAATTCAGGATGTAGGGCGACAAATCTCCGAGCTAAGAGATTGCTATAAAAGAGAAAATAAACGCCTACTAAGTTTGGAATGCTCCATAAAAAGAGGTAGAAACGTTTGAGGAGCAGAGTTAGGAAGGTTTGCGAGAAGCGCTCTGCAGCAAAGAGGGCTAGACTTGATTTTACTGAGAGTTCTGTATCAGGATCCTTGAGGAGTCGGAGTGTCGCAAAAGCAGCACCTGCTAGAAAAATCGTGCTCACAAAAGAAACCACTAGCGGGAAGAGATAGGCTTGGAGCACTTGTGCCAGCATGCTGAAAAAGGATTGCTCTAAAACATTTTCTTGGAGACGAGCCAAGGGGTTGAGAAAGCCTGATAAGATGACCAGTATGCTAGGTAAGAGATAGACGAGAAAGAGACGGGGATTTTCAGCCTGAAACTGCCTCGTCTGCAGACGAATGGTTTTTAAATCAATTTTTGGGTATTTCATTCTCTCATTATACCATAGTTCGTGACAGTTCCTGGTTTTTTTGATAAAATCATACAGTATGCCTTTGGGCACAAAGTATGAACTGGGACTGTCTTTCCCAGCTTCGGAGGTAGAAAATGTCAGATTCACCAATCAAATACCGTTTGATTAAGAAAGAAAAACATACAGGAGCTCGTCTGGGAGAAATCATCACCCCGCACGGTACCTTTCCAACGCCTATGTTTATGCCAGTTGGGACCCAAGCTACTGTAAAAACCCAGTCACCAGAGGAGTTGAAGGAGATGGGATCAGGGATTATCCTCTCTAATACCTATCATCTCTGGCTTCGCCCTGGAGATGAACTCATCGCACGCGCAGGTGGTCTCCACAAGTTCATGAATTGGGACCAACCAATCTTGACGGATAGTGGTGGTTTTCAGGTTTATTCCCTAGCTGATAGCCGAAATATCACCGAAGAAGGAGTAACCTTTAAAAACCATCTCAATGGTTCCAAGATGTTCCTATCGCCAGAAAAGGCCATCTCTATTCAGAATAATCTAGGCTCCGACATCATGATGTCTTTTGATGAATGTCCTCAGTTTTACCAACCTTATGACTACGTTAAGAAATCAATCGAGCGTACTAGCCGTTGGGCTGAGCGTGGTTTGAAGGCTCACCGTCGCCCGCATGACCAAGGTTTGTTTGGAATTGTACAGGGGGCAGGCTTTGAAGACCTTCGCCGTCAGTCAGCTCATGACCTTGTCAGCATGGATTTCCCAGGCTACTCTATCGGTGGTTTGGCAGTGGGAGAAACGCACGAAGAAATGAATGCCGTCTTGGACTTCACAACCCAACTTCTTCCTGAAAACAAACCTCGCTATTTGATGGGTGTGGGAGCGCCAGATAGCTTGATTGATGGAGTCATTCGTGGTGTAGATATGTTTGACTGTGTCTTGCCAACTCGTATTGCTCGTAACGGAACTTGTATGACCAGCCGAGGTCGTTTGGTTGTCAAGAATGCCCAATTCGCTGAAGATTTTACGCCACTGGATCCTGAGTGTGATTGCTACACATGTAAGAACTACACACGCGCTTATCTTCGTCACCTGCTCAAGGCTGATGAAACCTTTGGTATCCGCTTGACTAGTTACCACAATCTCTACTTCTTGCTCAACCTGATGAAGCAGGTCCGCCAAGCCATCATGGATGACAATCTCTTGGAATTTCGTGAGTATTTTGTAGAAAAATATGGCTACAACAAGTCAGGGCGCAATTTCTAAAGTGTAAAAATAGAATGCCAAAATCCTAAGTTTTCTCTTAGGATTTTTCCTATTTTTTTGATAGAATAGGGAGTATAATGGAATGGAAATTAGGTGGTGTTTTACTTCCTAATTTAATGGAGAATAGACTCGTATGCGTATTAAATGGTTTTCCTTGATTAGGATTACAGGTTTACTTTTGGTGCTTTTGTACCACTTCTTTCAAACAATCTTTCCTGGAGGATTCTTTGGGGTAGATGTCTTTTTCACTTTTTCAGGATTTTTGATCACCTCCCTCCTTTTAGAAGAATTTGGGAAGGCACATCAGATTGATTTGTTGGGCTTTTTTAAGAGACGGTTTTACCGCATCGTGCCACCTGTAGTGCTGATGGTTTTGGTGACCATGCCTTTTACTTTCTTGGTTCGTCAAGACTATGTTGCTGGAATTGGTGGCCAGATAGCTGGAGTTCTCGGTTTTATGACCAACTTCTACGAAATGTTAACAGGGGGAAGTTATGAATCCCAGTTCATTCCGCATCTCTTTGTTCACAACTGGAGTCTAGCTGTTGAGGTTCACTACTATATCCTTTGGGGCTTAGCGGTTTGGTTCTTATCGAAACGTTCAAAATCTAGTAGTCAATTGAGAGGGATGGTCTTTCTCCTTTCTGCAGGAGCTTTTATCATTAGCTTTTTCTCCATGTTTATTGGTAGTCTAATGGCTAGTTCCTATTCATCTGTCTACTTTTCAAGTTTGACCCATGTCTATCCCTTCTTTTTAGGAAGCATTTTAGCGACAGTTGTGGGGGTTCGTCAGACGAGCGATTTAGTCAAGCAGTTTGACCGGATGTGGGATCTTCGTCAAAATCTACTGGTATTTGCTGCAGGTCTCTTGGTGTTAATGCTCTTGACTTTCTTTGTCAAGTTCACCTACCTGTTTGCGTACTTATTTGGCTTCTTGCTAGCAAGTTTAGCGGCAGTGACCATGATTTTTGCTGCGCGTGTCTTGCATGAGAAAACGCCTGAGATACAAGAACCTCGGATCATTACATTTTTAGCGGATACTAGCTACGCGGTTTATCTTTTCCACTGGCCTTTTTATATTATCTTTTCTCAGCTGATGAGTAATCTGCCTGCTGTTATTCTGACAATCATCTTTTCTTATTTCTTTGCTATCCTATCCTTCTATATTATTGAGCCGTTGATTGCCGGTAAATCCAATCCTTTAATACGGAAGATTAGTCGATTGCCTCATATTAAACCAATTAGTGCTGGTGCTGCTGGCATTCTTACCTTGATTACCTTGATTATCATAGCTGTGGCTCCTCAAGTTGGAGCTTTTGAGACAGACTTGATGGTCAATGGTTTCAAACAAGCCCAGACCAATATAGGACAAACAAAGACTCTTGCTGAACAAGCTGAACTGAGTCGTCTAGGAATTTCTGAGGGAACAAGCCTAATAGGAGATTCGGTAGCCTTGCGTGCCAATACAGCCTTACAAGAGGCACTTCCTGAAGCGAATATCAATGCCCAGGTTAGTCGAACGACCAAGCAAGCCAATGACATCATGCTCAATAACAGTCAGAACAAGGCGCTGCTAAAAACAGTCGTCATTGCAACGGGAGTCAACAATCCTGAAGGTTATAAGAATGATTTGGACAGCATCGTGAACAATCTACCGAAAGGACACCATCTGATACTGGTGACACCTTATGAGGGAGATAAGAGCAAGGACACTTACACATCAGTGGAACAGTATGCGGCTTATGCGAGAGAATTAGCTGAAAAGAACCCATATGTGAGCATCGCTGACTGGAATAAGGTTGCTAAGGAACACCCTGAAATCTGGGCTGGAACTGACCAAGTTCACTTTGGAAATAATAGCAACATGATTGAAGAAGGTGCTAAACTTTACGCAGAGACGATTGCAGCTGCTGTTAAGGCTGCTCAAGAACTACCTGTAAAATCAAAATAAAATTAAAGAGTTGGAGAAATCCAGCTCTTTTAAAATATCTCTAGAAAATAGGTCTATACCATTTACAAATGAAAAAGAAAGGTTTATAATGTAATTGACATAATAAATTCTAGAATCAATCTATCAAGGAGGTTATCATTATGCCTAATTATATTAAAGCGGATCAGTTTTTCTACCCACACGGAGTTCGTCGTGGCGGTTACTTGGAACTTGTGGATGGCAAGTTTGGCAAACATGTAGAACAGATTCCTGAAGGAGCTGAGGTGATTGACTATACAGGTTATAGCATTGCCCCAGGACTTGTGGATACCCACATTCATGGATTTGGCGGTGTGGATGTCATGGACAATAACATCGAAGGAACCCTTCATACCATGAGTGAAGGTCTACTTAGCACGGGTGTTACCAGCTTCTTGCCAACGACCTTGACTTCCTCTTACGAGCAGTTGCTTGCGGTAACTGAAAATATCGGCGCTCGTTACCAGGAAGCAAGTGGAGCCAAGATTCGTGGGATCTATTTTGAAGGACCTTATTTCACAGAGAAATACAAGGGAGCCCAAAACCCTGCTTATATGAAAGACCCCCGTATGGATGAGTTTCGTGCTTGGCAAAAAGCAGCAAATGGCCTGCTCAATAAAATTGCCCTTGCGCCAGAACGTGAAGGTGTAGAAGACTTTGTTCGTACAGTTACGGGTGAAGGAGTGACCGTTGCTCTTGGACACTCCAATGCGACTTTTGATGAAGCTAAAAAAGCAGTCGATGCTGGAGCGAGTGTTTGGGTACATGCCTACAATGGGATGCGTGGGTTGACTCACCGTGAGCTCGGTATGGTGGGAGCCATGTATGAATTGCCACATACTTACGCAGAGTTGATCTGTGACGGTCACCACGTAGATCCAAAGGCCTGTGATATTTTGCTCAAGCAAAAAGGAACTGAAAATATCGCCCTTATCACAGACTGTATGACAGCGGGTGGATTGGAAGACGGCGACTACATGTTGGGAGAATTCCCAGTAGTTGTTGCTAATGGAACTGCTCGCCTCAAATCGACAGGCAATTTGGCAGGTTCAATCCTCAAACTCAAAGATGGTTTGAAAAATGTGGTCGAATGGGGCATTGCGAATCCGCATGAAGCAGTCATGATGGCCAGCCTCAACCCAGCAAAATCTGTTCACATCGATGATGTCTGTGGTCAAATCCGTGAAGGTTATGACGCTGACTTTATCGTACTAGATAAAGATTTGGAATTGGTAGCAACCTACCTAGATGGTGTGAAACGTTATCAAGCCTAAGAAGATAAAAAATAGGGGTCAATAAAGGACTCCTATTTTTATTATCAGATGAAAATAACAGGCTTCTTAAAGAAGTTTCTAATGGGGGAAACAAGCAAAATCCTTTTCTTGTAATAAAAAATTAGATATAATATACGATACAAAGGAAGTAGTAAGAATGTATCGTGTTATAGAAATGTATGGGGATTTTGAACCGTGGTGGTTCATAGAAGGTTGGGAAGAAGATGTCATCATGAGTCAATCTTTTGACAAGTATTATGATGCTCTAAAATATTATAAATCATGCTGGTTTGAGCTGGAAAAGAAGAATCCTCTTTATAAGAGTCGGAGTGATTTGATGACTATTTTTTGGGATCCTGCCGACCAACGCTGGTGTGATGAGTGTGATGAGTATTTGCAGCAGTATCATTCTTTGGCACTTTTACAGGATGAGCAAGTCATCCCCGATGAAAAGCTACGTCCAGGCTACGAAAAACAAACAGGTCAAGAAAAACACCGTTCTTGCCGTATGAAATGGAGATAAAAAGTAACTTTTTAAGTTGCTTTTTTTATTTTTTTGCGAATAGTTAGATAAGGAGGGCGGTATGGTACAAGAAATTGCACAGAAAATTATTGCTACTGCGAAAGAAAAGAAGGCTCAGGATATCTATTTCATTCCCAAGGAAAAGTCCTACGAGCTTCACATGCGGGTTGGAGACGAGCGGTGTCTCGTTGACTCCTATGAGTTTGATGTTTTAGCTGCTGTGATTAGTCATTTTAAGTTTGTGGCGGGTATGAACGTAGGAGAGAAGAGGCGCAGTCAGCTGGGTTCTTGCGACTATCAGCATGGGGAGAAGGTGTCTTCTCTGCGTTTGTCTACCGTGGGAGATTATCGGGGACATGAGAGTTTGGTCATTCGTTTGTTGCACGATGAGGAGCAGGACCTGCATTTCTGGTTTCAGGATATGAACGAACTGGGTGAGCAGTACAGGCAACGGGGGCTCTACCTTTTTGCGGGTCCAGTTGGAAGTGGCAAGACGACCTTGATGCACGAATTAGCCAAGTCACTTTTTAAGGGGCAACAGGTTATGTCCATCGAAGATCCTGTCGAGATCAAGCAGGAAGACATGCTCCAGTTGCAGTTGAATGAAGCGATTGGCTTGACCTATGAAAATCTGATCAAACTGTCTCTCCGGCATCGTCCGGATCTCTTGATTATTGGTGAAATTCGGGATAGTGAAACGGCGCGTGCAGTGGTCAGAGCCAGTTTAACGGGTGCGACGGTCTTTTCAACCATTCATGCCAAAAGTATCCGAGGTGTTTATGAACGCCTTCTGGAGTTGGGTGTGACGGAGGAGGAACTAGCAGTTGTCCTGCAAGGAGTCTGCTACCAGAGATTAATTGGGGGAGGAGGAATCGTTGACTTTGCAAACAAAGACTATCAGGAACACCAGCCAACTAGCTGGAATGAACAGATTGAGCAGCTTCTTAAAGATGGACATATCACAAATCTTCAGGCTGAAACGGAAAAAATTAGCTACAGCTAAGCAGAAGAAAATCATCACCCTGTTTAACAACCTCTTTTCCAGTGGCTTTCATTTGGTGGAAATTACTTCTTTCTTGGGCAGAAGTGCCCTGCTAGAAAAGGACTATGTGGCCCAGATGAACCAAGGATTGTCTCAGGGGAAATCATTCTCAGAAATGATGAACAGCTTGGGCTTTTCAAGTGCTATTGTGACCCAATTATCTCTAGCTGAAGTGCATGGAAATCTTCACCTGAGTCTGAGGAAGATAGAAGAATATCTGGATAATTTGTCCAAGGTCAAGAAGAAGTTAATCGAAGTGGCGACCTATCCCCTGATTTTGCTGGGATTTCTCCTGCTAATCATGCTGGGGTTGAGAAACTATCTACTTCCCCAACTGGACAGTAGCAATATTGCCACTCAAATCATCGGCAATCTGCCACAAATATTTCTGGGACTAGTGCTGGTTTGCTCTCTATCTTTACTTTTAGCCCTCACTTTCTACAAAAGAAGTTCCAAGATGCGGGTCTTCTCGATGTTAGCGCGGATTCCCTTTCTAGGAATCTTTGTCCAGACTTATCTGACAGCTTATTATGCGCGTGAATGGGGCAATATGATTTCGCAGGGGATGGAGCTGATGCAGATTTTTCAGATCATGCAGGAACAAGGTTCCCAGCTCTTTAAAGAAACCGGTCAAGATCTGGCTCAAGCCCTGCAAAATGGCCACGAATTTTCTCAGACTATAGGAACCTATCCTTTCTTTAAAAAGGAGTTGAGTCTCATCATCGAGTATGGGGAAGTCAAGTCCAAGCTGGGGAGTGAGTTGGAAATCTACGCGGAAAAGACTTGGGAATCCTTTTTTATCCGAGTCAACCGCACCATGAACTTAGTACAGCCACTGGTTTTTATCTTTGTGGCCCTGATTATCGTTTTACTTTATGCGGCAATGCTCATGCCCATGTATCAAAATATGGAGGTAAATTTTTAAAATGAAAAAACTCATGACAAATTTAAAAAAAGCCAAGGTTAAAGCTTTCACTTTGGTAGAAATGTTAGTGGTCTTGCTCATCATCAGCGTTCTTCTCTTGCTCTTTGTGCCCAATTTGACCAAGCAAAAGGATGCCGTAGATGACAAAGGAAAAGCTGCTGTTGTCAAGGTCGTGGAAAGCCAGGCAGAACTTTATCGTTTGGATAAAAATGATGATGCCAGCCTCAGCAAATTACAAGCGGACGGTCGTATCACAGCTGAGCAAGCCAAAGCTTATAAAGACTACCATGCAAAACAAAAAACCAGTCAAACTGTTGCAGATTAAGGCCTTTACTATGCTGGAAAGTCTCTTGGTTCTGGGACTTGTGAGTATCCTTGCTTTGGGCTTGTCCGGCTCAGTTCAGTCCAGTTTTGCAGCGGTGGAAGAGCAGATTTTCTTTATGGAGTTTGAAGAACTCTATAGGGAAACGCAAAAACGCAGTGTTGCTAGTCAGCAAAAAACCAGTCTGAACTTAGATGGACAGACGATCAGCAATGGCAATCAAAACTTGACCGTTCCAAAAGGAATTCAGGCACCATCAGGACAAAGCATTATATTTGACCGAGCTGGGGGCAATTCGTCCCTGGCTAAGGTTGAATTTCAGACCAGTAAAGGAGCGATTCGCTATCAATTATATCTAGGAAATGGAAAAATTAAACGCACTAAGGAAACAAAAAATTAAGGCAGTAATCTTACTAGAAGCAGTAGTAGCTTTGGCTGTGTTTGCCAGCATTGCAACCCTCCTTTTAGGACAAATTCAGAAAAATAGACAAGAAGAGGCAGAAATCTTGCAAAAGGAAGAAGTCTTGCGTGTGGCGAAGATGGCCTTGCAAACAGGTCAAAATCAAGTGAGGGTAAATGGAGTGGAAATCCAGGTATTTGCTAGTGAGAAAGGATTGGAGGTTTATCATGGTTCAGAGAAGTTGCTCGACCTTAAAGAGCAGTAAGGTAAGAGCTTTCACTCTTTTAGAATCTCTGATTGCCCTTATCGTCGTTAGCGGAGGCTTGCTCCTCTTTCAGGCTATGAGTCAGCTCCTCATTTCAGAAGTTCGTTACCAGCAGCAAAGCGAGCAAAAAGAGTGGCTCTTGTTTGTGGATCAACTGGAGGCAGAGTTAGAGCGTTCGCAGTTTGAAAAGGTGGAAGCCAATCACCTTTATGTGAAGCAAGATGGCAAGGCTATCGCTATGGGCAAGTCCAAATCAGATGATTTTCGGAAAACCGATAGCAGTGGACGGGGTTACCAGCCAATGGTTTATGGACTCAAATCAGCTCAAATTACAGAGGAAAATCAATTGGTTCGCTTTCGTTTTCAATTTCAAAAGGGCTTAGAAAGGGAGTTCATCTATCGTGTGGAAAAAACAAAAAGTTAAGGCAGGCGTTCTTTTATATGCAGTCACCATGGCAGCCATTTTTAGCCTTTTGTTGCAGTTTTATTTGAATCGGCAAGTTGCCCATCACAAAGACTTTGCCCTAAACAAAGAAAAGTTGGCCGCTTTTGCCATGGCCAAGCGAAGCAAAGATAAGGCTGAGCAAGAAAGTGGGGAACGAGTCTTTAACCTAGGAAAAGTCACTTATCAAAATACGAAAACAGGTTTTGCGACAAGTGTTCGTATGAATAAGGGAGACTATGAATTTCTCTTTCCTCCGATGAAAATCCAAGAAAAGAAAACAGCTAAAAAGGAAGAGGTAGCGACTGATTCAAGCAATCAAGCAGGGAAGAAAAAATCAGAAGAAAAGCCTGAAAAGAAAGCCAATTCCTAGGCAATTCAACTTCTTTGTGTTACACTAAAAGCATGAAACACGATTTTAATCACAAAGCAGAAACCTTTGATTCGCCCAAAAATATCTTTCTTGCAAATTTGGTTTGTCATGCAATTGAAAAACAGATTGATTTTCTATCAGACAAGGCAATACTGGACTTTGGTGGTGGGACGGGTCTGTTAGCCTTGCCTCTAGCTAAGCAAGCCAAGTCGGTTACCCTAGTAGATATCTCGGAGAAAATGCTGAAGCAAGCCCGTTTGAAAGCAGGGGACCAAGAAATCAGGAATCTTCAACTCTTGGAGCAGGATTTACTGGTGAATCCTTTGGACCAGCAATTTGACCTGATTGTTGTCAGTCGAGTTCTTCATCATATGCCTGATCTAGATGCGACTCTTGCCATGTTTCACCAACACCTTAGGGAGAAGGGGCAAGTCCTCATTGCTGATTTTGTCAAGACAGATACCAACCACCACGGATTTGAATTGGCTGAACTGGAAACCAAACTCGACCAGTTTGGTTTTTCGAGCATTGACAGCCAGATTCTTTACAGTGCTGAAGGTCTTTTCCTAGGAAATTACGCAGAGCTCTTTTTAACTGTAGCCCAAAAATCACTCGCTCACTAAAGCAGTGATTTTTTCTCTTCAGATGGAAAAAATAGGGGAATTTTGATAAGATAGGAATATGGATTTTGAAAAAATAGAACAAGCTTATACGTATTTACTAGAGAATGTCCAAGTCATCCAAAGTGATTTGGCGACCAACTTTTATGACGCCTTGGTAGAGCAAAACAGCATCTATCTGGATGGCAAAACTGAGCTAGAGCAGGTCAAGGAAAACAATCAAGCCCTTAGGCGCTTAGCCCTTCGCAAGGAAGAGTGGCTCAAGACCTATCAGTTTCTCTTGATGAAGGCAGGGCAAACGGAGCCTTTACAGGCCAATCACCAGTTTACGCCGGATGCCATTGCCCTCCTCTTGGTACTTATTGTGGAAGAGTTGCTTGATCAAGAGGAAATTAGCATCCTCGAAATAGGTTCTGGAATGGGAATTCTGGGTGCTACTTTCTTGACTTCTCTTGCTAAAAAAGTGGATTACTTGGGAATTGAAGTGGATGACTTGCTGATTGATTTGGCAGCTAGCATGGCAGATGTGATTGGTTTGCAGGCTGGATTTGTCCAAGGAGATGCCGTTCGTCCGCAAATGCTTAAAGAAAGCGATGTGGTCATCAGTGACTTACCTATCGGTTATTACCCAGACGACACTATCGCTTCACGCTATCATGTAGCTTCTAGCCAAGAACATACCTATGCCCACCATTTGCTGATGGAGCAAGGCCTCAAGTACCTTAAGTCAGATGGTTATGCTATTTTTCTAGCTCCGAGTGATTTATTGACCAGTCCTCAAAGTGATTTATTAAAAGGGTGGCTCAAAGACGAAGTGAGTCTGGCTGCTATCATCGCTCTGCCAGAGGATATTTTCTCAACTGCAAGCCAAGCTAAAAGTATTTTTGTCTTACAGAAGAAAAGAGATAAAGAAATAGAACCCTTTGTTTACCCTCTTACTAGCTTGCAAGATCCGTCAGTTTTGTTTACCTTTAAAGAAAATTTTCAAAATTGGAGCAAAGGTACTGAAATATAAAAGAGATTTTGTTATAATAGATGAAAACGCTTAAAAAGAGGTATCATCTTATGACAAAAACAATTGCAATCAATGCAGGAAGCTCAAGCTTGAAATGGCAACTTTATCAAATGCCTGAAGAGAAAGTTTTGGCTAAAGGCTTGATTGAACGTATTGGATTGAAAGATTCCATTTCAACAGTAAAATTTGACGGTCGTTCGGAGCAACAAATTCTTGATATTGAAGACCATACACAAGCCGTTAAAATTCTATTGGATGACTTGATTCGTTTTGATATTATCAAAGGGTACGATGAGATTACAGGTGTCGGACACCGCGTCGTTGCAGGTGGTGAATATTTCAAGGAATCAACAGTTGTTGAGGGAGACGTGTTAGAAAAAGTTGAGGAATTGGGACTCTTGGCTCCTCTTCACAATCCAGCTAACGCAGCTGGAATTCGCGCATTCAAGGAATTGCTTCCAGATATTACCAGTGTTGTCGTATTTGATACCTCATTCCACACAACCATGCCAGAAAAGGCTTATCGCTACCCTCTACCAACTAAATACTACACAGACAACAAGGTTCGTAAATATGGTGCCCACGGGACAAGCCACCAGTTTGTCGCAGGAGAAGCAGCGAAACTTTTGGGCCGTCCTCTAGAAGATTTGAAATTGATTACCTGCCATATTGGTAACGGGGCTTCTATCACAGCTGTTAAGGGTGGGAAGTCTGTGGATACTTCTATGGGATTCACACCACTCGGCGGTGTGATGATGGGAACTCGTACAGGAGATATTGACCCTGCTATCATCCCTTATCTCATGCAATATACAGAGGATTTTAATACCCCAGAAGATATTAGTCGCGTTCTCAATCGTGAATCAGGGCTCATGGGAGTTTCTGGTCAGTCAAGCGATATGCGTGATGTGATTGCTGCCATGGAAGCAGGAGACCATGATGCGACTTTGGCTTATGAAATGTACGTCGATCGTATCCAAAAACATATCGGTCAATACCTTGCAGTCCTAAATGGGGCAGATGCGATTATCTTCACAGCAGGTATCGGTGAAAATGCAGCTTTGGTTCGTGAGGATGTCATTTCAGGTATCTCTTGGTTTGGTTGTGATGTGGATCCAGAAAAGAACGTCTTTGGCGTAACGGGAGACATCTCAACTGACGCAGCGAAAATCCGTGTCTTGGTTATTCCAACAGATGAAGAATTGGTGATTGCACGCGATGTTGAGCGCTTGAAAAAATAAGTAAATACACATGAAATTTGATTGTGAAAAGAAGTTGGAAAAGAGATTTTCCAGCTTTTTTTATGTAGAAAATGTCTAAAACCTTGCTGTTATTGGCTTTTTCAAAAAATATGGTATAATAGTAGTAATTTAATAGATGGAGTTGAGTTTTGAAGAAAAGCTTTCGTGTGAAAAGAGAGAAAGATTTTAAGGCGATTTTCAAGGACGGAACAAGTTTTGCCAATCGAAAATTTGTTGTCTACCAATTGGAAAACCAGCAAAACCATTTTCGAGTAGGACTGTCCGTCAGCAAAAAGCTGGGGAATGCAGTTACCAGAAATCAAATCAAGAGACGAATCCGACACATTCTACAAAGTGTAAAAGGAAGTTTAGTAGAGCATGTTGATTTTGTCGTGATTGCCCGAAAAGGGGTGGAAACCTTGGAATATGCAGAGATGGAGAAAAATCTACTCCACGTATTAAAGTTATCAAAGATTTACCAGGAAGGAAATGGGAGTGAAAAAGAAACTACAGTTGACTAGTTTGTTGGGCTTGTCCTTGTTTATCATGACAGCCTGTGCAACAAATGGTACAGCTAGCGATATAACAGCAGATTCGACAGACTTTTGGAGTAAATTCGTCTATTTTTTTGCTGAAATTATCCGCTTTTTGTCCTTTGACATTAGTATCGGAGTGGGGATTATCCTCTTCACGATTTTGATCCGGACGATTCTATTACCGGTCTTTCAGACACAGATGGTTGCCTCTAGAAAAATGCAAGAGGCTCAACCACGCATCAAGACTTTGCGAGAGCAATATCCGGGTCGTGATATGGAAAGTAGAACCAAGTTAGATCAGGAGATGCGTAAGGTTTATAAAGAGTTAGGGATCAAGCATTCCTCCTCTCTCTGGCCGATTTTAATACAAATGCCGGTTCTCTTGGCGCTCTTTCAAGCCTTGAGTCGAGTAGACTTTTTGAAAACAGGTCACTTTTTATGGATTAATTTGGGAGGAGTAGATACAAGTTTTGTCCTTCCGATTTTGGCGGCAGTCTTTACCTTCTTGAGTAGCTGGTTATCGAATAAAGCTTTGTCTGAAAAAAGTGGAGCTACGACAGGGATGATGTATGGTATGCCTGTATTGATCTTTGTTTTTGCCATCTCCGCCCCAAGTGGTGTAGCCTTGTACTGGGCCGTATCCAATGCTTACCAAGTTCTGCAAACCTATTTCTTGAACAATCCTTTCAAGATTATTGCTGAAAGAGAAGCAGTGGCGCAAGCAGAAAAAGATTTAGAAGGCAAGAAGAGAAGAGCCTTGAAAAAAGCACAGAAAAAGAAAAAATAAGGAGGAATCTGGTAATGGTATTATTTACAGGTTCAACGGTTGAAGAAGCAATCCAAAAAGGATTGAAAGAATTAGACATTCCAAGAATGAAGGCCCACATCAAGGTCGTTTCAAAAGAGAAAAAAGGATTCTTAGGCTTGTTTGGTAAGAAGCCAGCTCAAGTTGATATCGAAGCGATTAGTGAAACGACAGTGATCAAAGCCAATCAGCAGGCCATTAAAGGGGTTCCAAAAGAAGTTAATGAAAAAAATGAACCCGTGAAAACAGTAAGTGAAGCAACTGTTGATTTGGGACATGTAGTGGAAGCCATCAAGAAGATTGAAGAAGAAGGTCAAGGTGTCTCTGAAGAGGTCAAGGCTGAAATCTTGAAAAATGAAAAGCATGCCAGCACAATTTTGGAAGAAACAGGCCATATTTCAATTTTAAATGAATTGGAACCAGAGGATACTACCGAGGAAGTGGAATCTGCTCCAGAAAAAGAAACTGAAAGGCAGGAAGCAACAAGCCAATCTTTGGAAGATTTAGGCTTGAAAGTAGAACCAAGTTATGACATCGAACAGGTGGCAACTGAAGTAGCTAGCTACGTTCAAACCATTGTAGATGATATGGATGTTGAAGGGACGATTTCAAGCGACTACAATCGCCGCACCATCAATCTTCAAATTGACACCAATGAACCAGGCCGTATTATCGGCTATCACGGAAAAGTCTTGAAAGCTCTTCAGCTGTTAGCGCAAAATTACCTTTATAATCGCTATTCAAGAACCTTCTACATCACAATCAATGTCAATGATTACGTTGAACACCGTGCAGAAGTCTTGCAAACCTACGCTCAAAAATTGGCGACTCGCGTTTTAGAAGAAGGACGTAGCCAACAAACTGATCCAATGTCAAATAGCGAACGCAAGATTATCCATCGCATTATTTCACGCATGGATGGCGTGACAAGTTACTCTGAAGGTGACGAGCCAAATCGCTATGTTGTCGTAGATGCAGAATAAGCAAAGCAAAATCAGGTTCATCCTGATTTTTTGCTAGGAAAGGAAAGATTCAGATATGCTGAAAGCAGTTAGAGAATACCTATCATTTGCAGGGGTCCAGTATCGTAATCCTGACAAAGCTGGTGATGAAAGAGAAAAGATGCTGGAATTGCGTCACAAAGGCCAAGAGGCTCGGAAGTCTTTTACAGAACTGGCCAAAACCTTTGAAGCTAGTCATCCAGAATGGCAATTGCAACAGACTAGTCAGTGGATGAACCAAGCGCAACGCTTGCGGCCGTATTTCTGGGCCTATCTTCAGAGAGACGGACAAGTGACAGAACCTATGATGGCTCTTCGTTTGTATGGAACACCTGCTGACTTTGGGATTTCTTTGGAAGTCAGTTTCATCGAGCGCAAGAAAGACGAACAGACCTTAGACAAGCAAGCCAAGGTCTTAGAACTTCCAGTGGTAGAAGGAATTTATTATCTAGTCTATTCAAATGGGGAAAGTCATAAGGTGGAGGCTACTGAGGAGAATCGTCGTACTTTACGCGAGAAGGTGAGAAGTCAGGAAGTCCGTAAAGTGTTGGTTAAGTCAGATGTTTCCCTCATTGAAAATCAGTCAGTAGAAGCGATATTGGAGAAGCTAGAAGACGCTTATACGCGCTTGCTTCCGTACTATGAAGTGACGAGGGAATAGAAAATCAAATGTGTTAGATGAACGCAAATTGTTTTATTGCTATTCTATGCATTTTTTCATATAATAGTAAAATAGGATGTGTGATTCATTAATCACCTCAAAGAGAAAGGAAATTCTATGTCAAATCTATCTGTTAATGCAATTCGTTTTCTAGGTATTGACGCCATCAACAAAGCAAACTCAGGTCACCCAGGGGTGGTTATGGGGGCTGCTCCTATGGCCTATAGCCTCTTTACAAAGCAACTTCGTATCAATCCAGCTCAACCAAACTGGATCAACCGCGATCGCTTTATTCTTTCAGCAGGACACGGCTCTATGCTTCTTTATGCCCTTCTTCACCTTTCTGGTTTTGAAGATGTTAGCATGGAAGAAGTCAAGAACTTCCGCCAATGGGGTTCAAAAACACCAGGTCACCCAGAATTTGGTCATACAGCAGGGGTTGACGCTACAACTGGTCCTCTAGGTCAAGGGATTTCTACTGCTACTGGTTTTGCCCAAGCAGAACGTTTCTTAGCAGCCAAATATAACCGCGAAGGCTTCAATATCTTTGACCACTATACTTATGTGATCTGTGGAGATGGAGACTTGATGGAAGGTGTCTCAAGTGAGGCAGCTTCATACGCAGGCTTGCAAAAACTTGACAAGTTGGTGGTTCTTTATGATTCAAATGACATCAACTTGGATGGTGAGACAAAGGATTCCTTTACAGAAAGTGTTCGTGATCGTTACAATGCCTACGGTTGGCATACAGCCTTGGTTGAAGATGGAACAGACTTGGAAGCAATTCATGCGGCTATCGAAGCAGCTAAAGCTTCAGGGAAACCATCTTTGATTGAAGTGAAGACTGTGATTGGATACGGTTCTCCAAACAAACAAGGAACTAATGCCGTACACGGTGCTCCTCTTGGAGCAGATGAAACTGCAGCAACTCGCCAAGCGCTCGGTTGGGACTATGAACCATTTGAAATCCCAGCTGAAGTTTATGCTGATTTCAAGGAAAATGTTGCAGACCGTGGTGAATCAGCTTATCAAGTTTGGACTAAATTAGTTGCTGACTATAAAGAGGCTCATCCAGAACTGGCTGCAGAAGTAGAAGCCATCATCGACGGACGTGACCCAGTTGAGGTGACTCCAGCAGACTTCCCAGCCTTAGAAAATGGATTTTCTCAAGCCACTCGTAATTCAAGTCAAGATGCTTTGAACGTTGTCGCTGCCAAGCTGCCAACTTTCCTAGGTGGATCAGCTGACCTTGCTCACTCAAACATGACTTATATCAAAACGGACGGACTTCAAGACGACGCTAATCGCTTGAACCGCAACATTCAGTTTGGTGTTCGTGAATTTGCTATGGGAACGATCTTGAACGGTATGGCCCTTCATGGTGGACTTCGTGTTTATGGTGGAACCTTCTTCGTCTTCTCTGACTATGTGAAAGCAGCAGTCCGCTTGTCAGCCTTGCAAGGACTTCCTGTGACTTATGTCTTTACCCACGATTCAATCGCAGTTGGTGAAGATGGTCCAACTCACGAACCAGTTGAACACTTAGCAGGTCTCCGTGCTATGCCAAATCTGAATGTTTTCCGCCCAGCAGATGCGCGTGAAACTCAAGCGGCTTGGTACCTTGCCGTGACAAGCGAAAAAACACCAACTGCCCTTGTCTTGACACGTCAAAATTTGACTGTCGAAGAGGGAACAGACTTTGACAAAGTTGCTAAAGGTGCCTATGTCGTCTATGAAAATGCAGCAGACTTTGATACGATTTTGATTGCAACAGGTTCAGAGGTGAATTTGGCGGTCGCAGCTGCCAAAGAATTGGCTAGTCAAGGTGTAAAAGTCCGTGTAGTCAGCATGCCATCAACAGATGTCTTTGACGCACAAGATGCAGCTTACAAGGAAGAAATCCTTCCAAATGCAGTTCGCCGTCGTGTTGCAGTCGAAATGGGTGCAACTCAAAACTGGTACAAGTATGTTGGTCTTGATGGTGCCGTTCTCGGTATTGATACCTTTGGAGCATCTGCCCCAGCACCAAAAGTATTGGCAGAGTACGGATTTACAGTTGAAAATCTAGTCAAAGTCGTTCAAAACTTGAAATAATCACAAAAATCAGAGTGAAAACTCTGATTTTTTATAACCATAAAAACAAGGCACAATCTTGTAAAAGTAGCTGAAATTTGATATAGTAGTCCTATGTAAAACACAAAGGAGAAAACAATGAATCCAAATATTACTTTCTTAATCATGCTTGTAGGTATGTTTGCCTTGATGTTCTTTATGCAACGTTCTCAAAAGAAACAAGCACAAAAGCGTATGGAAAGCTTGAACAAGCTTCAAAAAGGCTATGAAGTCATTACAATTGGTGGACTTTACGGAACAGTGGATGAAGTCGATACTGAGAAACAAACAATCGTACTTGATGTAGATGGGGTCTACTTGACTTTTGAATTGGCTGCTATCAAGACCGTTTTGCCACTCAAAGAGGCTGTGACACCAGAAGGAACAGTTGTTGACGAAAGCGGAGCAATCGAAGAATAAAACGGGATCTGTCACTCCCGTTTTTCTATGAGATGAGAGGAAAAGGGATGAAAAAAATAGTATTTGTTTGCTTAGGAAATATCTGTCGTAGCCCCATGGCAGAGTTTGTGATGAAATCCATGACGAGCGATTACCACGTCGAAAGCCGGGCAACGTCATCATGGGAACATGGCAATCCGATTCATAAGGGAACGCAAGGGATTTTCCAGCAATATCAGATCCCGTATGATAAAGACAAAACATCGCTTCAGATTGGCAGGGAAGACTTTGAATCGTTTGATTACATTATCGGTATGGATGCTTCAAACGTTTCAGATCTGCGTAAAATGTGCCCTCAGGAACTACAGTACAAGATCTACTCTTTTGCATCTGAAAGTGTCCCAGATCCTTGGTATACAGGAGATTTTGAGGAAACCTATGCTCGTATCACAAGTGGATGTCAAAGCTGGCTAGATCGATTAGAAAATGAGAGTGACAATGGAAAAGCTTAAACAATTTTATGAGAAGTATAGAGTTTACCTAACTCGTCCTAGGTTAGAGCTCATTGCAGTAGTTGTAATAGTACTCTGTGCTCTTTCGGTATTTCTGCTAAATACGCCTAAAAAGGGTGTCCTGACACTTGATGGTGGAGCTCTTGTTTATGATGGCACCTTGGTACGAGGGAAAATGAATGGTCAAGGAACCTTGACCTTTGAAAATGGAGACCAATATACAGGTGATTTCAATAATGGAGCCTTTAATGGAAAAGGGACTTTCCAATCAAAAGCTGGCTGGAAATACGAAGGTGATTTTGTAAATGGCCAGGCTGAAGGTCAAGGGAAGTTGACGACAGAGCAAGAAGTTGTTTATGAAGGGACCTTTAAACAAGGCGTTTTTCAGCAAAAACAGTAGTCTCCAAGTTAGGAGACTATTTTTTAAAACCAGCAAGAAAGCGCTTTCTTTGTTTGGATTTGATAACTAACTATCAACTAGAAAAGCTTTGTGAAATAAAAAAAATTTCTCCATAATTTCACAATCATCCGGCCAAAACTCTATTGCATAGCTATATTGAGAAAAAAATCACAATCTCAGAAAAATTCTTTGTGAAATACTTATGAAACTGTTTACAAAGCATAAAAAAAGAGTTATAATAAACTTGTGAAAAAATTAACAAAGGATAACATCCTTAAAGGCTATGGAGGATAATATGGCTGATAAAAAAACAGTAACACCAGAGGAAAAACAACTTGCTGCTGAAAAGCATGTCGATGGTCTCGTGAAAAAAGCCTTGGTTGCGCTTGATGAAATGCGCAAGTTGAACCAAGAGCAAGTTGACTACATCGTGGCAAAAGCTTCGGTTGCAGCACTTGACGCGCACGGTATCCTTGCACAACATGCAGTTGAAGAAACTGGTCGTGGAGTATTTGAAGACAAGGCAACAAAGAATCTATTTGCCTGTGAGCACGTAGTGAACAATATGCGTGGAGTTAAAACAGTTGGAGTTATCGAAGATGATCCAATTACAGGTTTGACAAAGATTGCGGAGCCTGTCGGTGTAATCTGTGGTGTCACTCCGACAACAAACCCAACTTCAACAGCGATTTTCAAATCCTTGATTGCTTTGAAAACACGTAACCCAATCGTTTTTGCCTTCCACCCATCTGCTCAAGAATCATCAGCTCACGCAGCACAAATCGTTCGTGATGCAGCTATTGCGGCTGGAGCACCTGAAAACTGTGTTCAATGGATTACAGAACCATCTATGGAAGCAACTGGAGCGCTTATGAACCACGAAGGTGTTGCAACTATCCTTGCAACTGGTGGTAATGCCATGGTTAAAGCTGCATACTCATGTGGAAAACCAGCTCTTGGGGTAGGTGCCGGAAACGTTCCTGCCTATGTAGAAAAATCTGCTGACCTTCGTCAAGCTGCTCATGATATTGTTATGTCTAAGTCATTTGATAATGGGATGGTCTGTGCATCAGAACAAGCCGTTATCATTGATAAAGAAGTATATGACGAATTTGTAGAAGAATTCAAATCATATCACACTTACTTTGTAAACAAAAAAGAAAAAGCCCTTCTTGAAGAATTCTGTTTCGGTGTAAAAGCTAATAGCAAAAACTGTGCAGGTGCTAAACTAAATGCAAACATCGTTGGTAAACCAGCAGCATGGATTGCTGAACAAGCAGGATTTAGCGTTCCAGAAGGAACAAACATCTTGGCTGCAGAATGTGCAGAAGTAGGACCGAAAGAACCATTGACTCGTGAGAAATTGTCACCAGTTATTGCTGTCCTAAAAGCTGAAGACACAGAAGATGGTCTTACAAAAGCTCGTCAAATGGTTGAGTTTAACGGACTTGGTCACTCAGCAGCTATCCATACAAAAGACGAAGAGCTTGCTAAACGCTTTGGTACAGAAATCAAAGCTATGCGTATTATCTGGAACTCTCCATCTACTTTCGGTGGTATCGGTGACGTATACAATGCCTTCATTCCATCATTGACACTTGGATGTGGTTCATATGGACACAACTCAGTCGGTGATAACGTGAGTGCGATCAACCTTCTAAACATCAAGAAAGTAGGGAAACGTAGAAATAATATGCAGTGGTTTAAAGTTCCTTCAAAAATTTACTTCGAACGCAATTCTATCCAATACCTTCAAACATGTGAAGATATTGAACGCGTTATGATTGTTACAGACAAATCGATCGAAAAACTTGGTTTTGTTCAACGCATTATTGACCAATTGAACAAACGCAGCAACCGTGTAACTGTCCAAGTCTTCTCAGACGTTGAACCAGACCCAGATATCACAACTGTAGAACGTGGTACTGAAGTAATGAGAGCATTTGAACCAGACACAATCATCGCTCTTGGTGGTGGTTCTCCAATGGATGCAGCGAAAGTAATGTGGCTCTTCTACGAACAACCACAAATCGACTTCCGTGACTTGGTTCAAAAATTCATGGACATCCGTAAACGTGCCTTCCGCTTCCCATCACTTGGTAAAAAAGCGAAATACATAGGTATTCCAACAACTTCAGGTACAGGTTCAGAAGTAACACCATTTGCCGTTATCTCTGATAAGAAAAACAATCGTAAATACCCATTGGCTGACTACTCATTGACACCAACTATTGCGATTGTTGACCCTGCTTTGGTTGAGTCAGTTCCAGACTTCATCGCTGCGGATACAGGTATGGACGTCTTGACTCACGCGACTGAAGCTTACACTTCAAACTTCGCTAACGACTATACAGACGGTATCGCCCTTCAAACAATCAAACTTGTCTTTGAATGGTTGGAAAAATCTGTTAAGACAGCTGATCCAGAAGCTCGCGAAAAAATGCACAATGCATCTACAATGGCTGGTATGGCCTTTGCCAATGCCTTCCTTGGTATGAGCCACTCAATGGCCCACAAGATCGGTGCGGTTCACCATACTGTTCACGGACGTACAAACGCAATTTTACTTCCATACGTTATCCGTTACAACGGAACTCGTCCATCTAAGACTACTACATGGCCTAAATACAACTACTGGAAAGCTGATGAGAAATTCCAAGACATCGCGAAAATGCTTGGCTTGCCTCACTCAACTCCAGAAGAAGCAGTTGAAGCATATGCTAAAGCTGTTTACGAACTTGGTGTTGCAGTAGGTATCAAGATGAACTTCAAGGATCAAGGAATTGATGAAAAAGCTTGGAAAGACAGCTTGCATGAAATTGCCTTGCTTGCTTATGAAGACCAATGTTCACCTGCTAACCCTCGCTTGCCAATGGTAGCTGACATGGAAGAAATCATGGCAGATGCTTACTATGGTTATGCAGAACGTCCAGGACGTCGTAAATAATCGTTTATCAGCCTAGAGACAGGAGTTATCCTGTCTCTTTTTTGTAAACTCTGAAAGAGTTGAAATTGAAGTTTCACCTTGATAATGAAGAGAATATGCAGATATTATAAAAGATTCTAGAGATATGCTTTGGAAATAAAAGAATGGATGAATAAAAAGAGGGAGAAAAAGTAGAAAAGCAGGAGAGAAAATCAACGCCCGTACTTGCAATTAAACTCAAATAGTTATATAATAGGTTTGTTGAAAGGTGATTTGTAGTGATTCAAGTTACTCTTTTCACAATAAAATTTTCATGATTTTCATAAGGAGGAAATCACTAATGGTAGTTAAAGTTGGTATTAACGGTTTCGGACGTATCGGTCGTCTTGCTTTCCGCCGTATCCAAAACGTAGAAGGTGTTGAAGTTACTCGCATCAACGACCTTACAGATCCAGTTATGCTTGCACACTTGTTGAAATACGACACAACTCAAGGTCGTTTCGACGGTACTGTAGAAGTTAAAGAAGGTGGATTCGAAGTTAACGGTAAATTCGTTAAAGTTTCTGCTGAACGTGATCCAGAACAAATCGACTGGGCTACTGACGGTGTAGAAATCGTTCTTGAAGCAACTGGTTTCTTTGCTAAGAAAGATGCAGCTGAAAAACACCTTAAAGGTGGAGCTAAGAAAGTTGTTATCACTGCTCCTGGTGGAAACGATGTTAAAACAATCGTATTCAACACTAACCACGACGTTCTTGACGGTACTGAAACAGTTATCTCAGGTGCTTCATGTACTACAAACTGCTTGGCTCCAATGGCTAAAGCTCTTCAAGACAACTTCGGTGTTGTAGAAGGATTGATGACTACTATCCACGCTTACACTGGTGACCAAATGATCCTTGACGGACCACACCGTGGTGGTGACCTTCGCCGTGCTCGCGCTGGTGCTGCAAACATCGTTCCTAACTCAACTGGTGCTGCTAAAGCTATCGGTCTTGTAATCCCAGAATTGAACGGTAAACTTGACGGATCTGCACAACGTGTTCCAACTCCAACTGGATCAGTTACTGAATTGGTAGCAGTTCTTGAAAAGAACGTTACTGTTGATGAAGTGAACGCAGCTATGAAAGCAGCTTCAAACGAATCATACGGTTACACAGAAGATCCAATCGTATCTTCAGATATCGTAGGTATGTCTTACGGTTCATTGTTTGACGCAACTCAAACTAAAGTTCTTGACGTTGACGGTAAACAATTGGTTAAAGTTGTATCATGGTACGACAACGAAATGTCATACACTGCACAACTTGTACGTACTCTTGAATACTTTGCAAAAATCGCTAAATAATTCTTGAGTCGATAAAAGCAAGGCCTTCTGGTCTTGCTTTTATTATATAGAAAAATGGATGATGCTATCATCCATTTTGTTTTAATTCTGTTTCAAAAGTATCCGAGAGGGCAGTAAAACTCAATTGTTCTAAGGTGAGTGGATGAGTAAAGGAAAGTCGAAAGGCATGAAGCATCAGCCTGCTTACTTTTGATCTAGAGTTATAGAGAGGATCGCCCAGGATAGGGTGCTTATGGTGAGAGAGGTGAACACGGATTTGATGCGTTCGACCGGTCTTTAGTTTGCAACGGACAAGGGTAGTCTGATTTGGAAATTGCTTTAGTCGGCTTACCTGAGTTTCGGCATGTTGCCCACTTTTGGGATCTACCACTCGTTTTCTGCGATCGTGTCGATCACGACCAATTTTATCTCGAAAGACAAGTTCTTTACTCTCTACTCGTCCTTCTATAAGTGCCCAGTATTCCCTAGAAATCTCTTTTTTCTCCAGTAAGCGATTGAGAATAGGCAGGATAAAAGGATTTTTGGCAAAGAGAATCAAACCACTAGTTTCCATGTCCAGACGATGAACGACATAGCAGGTTTGGCCAACATAGGCAGAGACATGATTGAGAAGGGCAATTTCACCAGGTTGATTTCCGTGAGTTTTCATTCCCTCTGGCTTGTTGACGATAATGAGATGTTGGTCTTGATAAACCTCTTGAACGAGGTCTGAATTGCCCCAAAGGATTTCTTTTGGGGGATAATCTTCCTCGTCAAAAGTCAACTGGCAAATGTCCCCTGGCTTGACCATCTCGTTCCAGTGAACTTCTTTGTGGTTGATTAAGATGTTCTTCTTTATTCTCAAAAAATGGCGGATTTTTCTAGGGATGAGGAGTTGTTCCTCTAGGAATTGTTTGACCGTCATTTGAGGCAAGGATTCGGGTAATGTAAATGTGAATTGCATACAGATATTGTAACAAAAAAAGCCCTATTTGGATAGGGAGTAGCTAAATTCTTGAGTTCCTATGGTGAAGATGATAAAATAAACGCATGAAATTAGATAAATTATTTGAGAAGTTTCTTTCTCTCTTTAAAAAAGAAACGAATGAATCAGCGGAGTCTGATTCGACTAGCATGCGTCGTTCACGGAGCGATAGAAAAAAATTGTCCCAAGTAGGCCCAATTCGAAAATTTTGGCGTCGTTATCATCTGACAAAAATCGTCATCATTTTAGGGTTAAGTGCAGGTTTGCTAGTAGGGACCTACCTATTTGCGATAGCCAAGTCGACCAATGTCAATGATTTGCAAAATGCCTTGAAAACGCGAACTCTGATTTTTGACCGCGAAGAAAAAGAGGCAGGAGCCCTATCAGGTCAAAAGGGAACCTATGTTGAACTGACAGATATTAGTAAAGACTTGCAGAATGCTGTCGTCGCGACAGAGGACCGTTCCTTTTATAAAAATGATGGGATTAACTACGGTCGTTTCTTTCTAGCCATCCTTACAGCGGGTCGTTCTGGAGGGGGTTCCACCATCACTCAACAGTTGGCGAAAAATGCCTATCTTTCCCAGGACCAGACCGTTGAACGGAAGGCCAAGGAGTTTTTCCTTGCCTTAGAGTTGACAAAGAAATACAGCAAGGAGCAAATCCTTACTATGTACCTCAATAACGCCTACTTTGGAAATGGAGTATGGGGCGTTGAAGATGCAAGTAAGAAATATTTTGGTGTATCGGCTTCACAACTAACGCTTAATCAGGCGGCTACTCTAGCAGGGATGCTCAAGGGACCAGAATTGTACAATCCATTAAATTCTGTTGAAACTTCGACCAACCGTAGGGATACTGTTTTGCAAAATATGGTTGCAGCGGGCTATATTGATAAAAATCAAGAAACCGAAGCGGCTGGAGTAGATATGGCTTCTCAACTGCAAGATAAGTATGAAGGCAAAGTTTCGGATTATCGTTACCCGTCCTATTTTGATGCAGTTGTCAACGAAGCAGTTTCCAAGTACAATCTCACAGAAGAAGAGATTGTCAACAACGGCTATCGAATCTACACAGAGCTTGACCAAAACTACCAAGCAAACATGCAGGTTATTTACGAAAACACTTCGCTATTTCCAACGGCAGAAGATGGAACGCATGCCGAATCAGGTAGTGTTGCTCTAGAGCCTAAAACGGGTGGAGTGCGTGGAGTTGTTGGCCGTGTAGCTGGTGATGACAAACCAGGCTTCCGCAATTTCAACTATGCCACTCAGTCTAAGCGTAGCCCAGGCTCAACTATTAAACCTTTAGTCGTTTATACACCCGCAGTAGAAGCAGGATGGGCCTTGAACAAGCAACTGGATAATCATACGATGCAGTACAACAGTTATCAAGTAGATAACTATGCGGGTATTAAGACATCTCCAGAAGTACCTATGTATCAGGCCTTGGCGGAATCACTCAACCTGCCAGCTGTTGCGACTGTAAATGAATTAGGTATTGACAAAGCTTTTGACGCTGGGGAGAGATTTGGTCTGAATATGGAAAAAGTTGACCGAGTTCTTGGAGTTGCTCTTGGTGGAGGTGTGGAAACGAATCCTCTCCAGATGGCGCAAGCCTATGCAGCCTTTGCTAATGGAGGTTTGATGCCTGAAGCACATTTCATCACTCGTATTGAAAATGCCAGCGGCCAGATCATCAAGAGTCATAAAAACTCCCAAAAACGAGTGATTGATAAGTCGGTAGCCGATAAAATGACCAGCATGATGCTAGGAACATTTACCAATGGTACAGGAATTAGTTCGTCACCGGCAGATTATGTTATGGCTGGTAAAACAGGTACGACTGAAGCTGTTTTCAACCCAGAATATACCAGTGACCAGTGGGTGATCGGCTATACTCCGGATGTGGTAATCAGCCACTGGCTCGGTTTCCCAACAACAGATGAGAACCATTATCTAGCAGGTTCGACCTCCAATGGAGCAGCCCATGTCTTTAGAAGTATGGCTAATACCATTTTACCTTACACTACAGGTAGCACTTTTACAGTTGAGAATGCTTATAAACAAAATGGTATTGAACCAGAAAATACGAAAAAGCAGGTTGTTGAAAATGAGACAAACCAGTCTGAGGACCCAATAGGAGATATTCGTAGTCGTGCACAAAATCTTGTAGATGAAGCAGGTCGTGCGATTTCAGAAGCTAAAATAAAAGAAAAAGCCCAGACAATATGGGACTCAATCCTTAATCTATTTCGTTAAGAGGCTTGTCAAAGCCTAGGTTTCTTGTTATAATAGATAAGATGGAGGCGTTATGGCACTAAAAAAAGCAAGCCTAGCTTGTGCAGTTTGTGGTTCAAGGAATTATTCAATCAAAATTAGTGGGAACCCCAAGCCAACACGACTAGAAGTAAATAAATTTTGTAAACATTGTGGAAAATATACGACACATAGAGAAACGAGATAGGAGAGAACGATGGGCTTTATTAAGGATATTTTTAAACTTCTTAAAGAAACAACTTGGCCAACTCGCAAAGAAAGCTGGAGAGATTTTCGCTCTATTATGGAATACACAGCCTTCTTTGTGGTCATCATTTACATTTTTGACCAGTTGATTGTATCAGGTTTGATTCGATTTATTAACATTTTTTAGAAGAAAAGTGGAGAAGTTCTGCTAACTTTCTTCTATCATATGTATGAAAGGAAATATCATGGATAGTTTTGACAAGGGATGGTTTGTTCTACAAACTTATTCTGGCTATGAAAATAAGGTAAAAGAAAATCTATTGCAACGTGCGCAAACATATAACATGTTGGATAATATTCTACGTGTTGAGATTCCAACACAAACCGTGCAAGTTGAGAAAAATGGAAAGAAAAAGGAAGTTGAAGAGAATCGCTTTCCAGGTTATGTCCTTGTAGAAATGGTCATGACCGATGAAGCATGGTTCGTCGTTCGAAACACACCTAACGTAACAGGATTCGTCGGCTCACACGGTAACAGATCAAAACCAACTCCACTTTTGGAACAAGAAATCCGTGATATTCTGGTTTCAATGGGACAAACTGTTCAAGAGTTCGATATTGATGTTGAAGTTGGCCAGACAGTCCGCATCATTGATGGCGCTTTTGCAGACTACACAGGTAAAATTACTGAAATTGATAACAACAAAGTGAAGATGATTATCTCTATGTTTGGTAATGATACGATTGCAGAAGTGAATCTCAACCAAATTGCAGAATTATAACCCCAGAGAGGCTTTGCCTCTCTTTTTATGTGCCGTTGGGGGAGGAAGAAGTATAGAATAGAGGAAGTAGACCCAGTGGCTCGCGCATTTTGCTAAACTAAATGCAGAAAGGAGAGGTCTATGAATCTAAAAGATTTATATGAAGAAAGTAAGGGAATCGTCCATAAGTGTCGCAAAGATTATCATTTGCATCTGTGGGAGAAAGAGGACTGGGATCAGGAAGGCATGTTATGTCTGTATGAGCTGGTGAGTTGCAACCCAGAGTTACTAGAGGGGGAGCGCCATCGACTTTATGTCTGCTTTAAAACAAAGTTTAGAAATCGTATCCTAGATTACATCCGTAAACAGGAAAGCCACAAGCGCCGTTTTGACAAAGAACCCTATGAAGAGGTGAGTGAGATTAGTCATCGTCTAGGAGAAAAAGGACTCAGGCTGGACGATTATTATCTCTTTCACGAACTTCTAAAGAATTACAAATCAAAGCAGAGTATGGAAAAACAAGAGTTAATAGACCGTCTAATGGGAGGAGAAGTCTTTAGAGGACGTAAAGCTCTCCTGAGAGAACTTTCCCTAATCTTTTCAGAATTTCGGTAAAGAGGAAAAAAGTCCTTGACAAAGGTAAAAAAGTAGGTATAATAGAAAGAGTTGAAAAGCTCAAGGTCCGTTGGTCAAGGGGTTAAGACACCGCCTTTTCACGGCGGTAACACGGGTTCGAATCCCGTACGGACTATGTTGTATTGCGGCTAAAAAAACTTGAAAAAAGTTTAAAAAATCTGTTGACAGAGACGGGTAGCTGTGATATACTAATATAGTTGTCGCTTGAGAGAATGAGTGACAAAGACCTTTGAAAACTGAACAAGACGAACCAATGTGCAGGGCACTATAACTGAGGTTATAGTACTGAACAATGAAAAAAACAATAAATCTGTCAGTGACAGAAATGAGTGAGAACTCAAACTTTTAATGAGAGTTTGATCCTGGCTCAGGACGAACGCTGGCGGCGTGC
>NZ_NCUL01000001.1:0-4934 GCF_002096455.1 Streptococcus oralis subsp. oralis
AAAAAACAATAAATCTGTCAGTGACAGAAATGAGTGAGAACTCAAACTTTTAATGAGAGTTTGATCCTGGCTCAGGACGAACGCTGGCGGCGTGCCTAATACATGCAAGTAGAACGCTGAAGGAGGAGCTTGCTTCTCTGGATGAGTTGCGAACGGGTGAGTAACGCGTAGGTAACCTGCCTGGTAGCGGGGGATAACTATTGGAAACGATAGCTAATACCGCATAAGAGTAGATGTTGCATGACATTTGCTTAAAAGGTGCAATTGCATCACTACCAGATGGACCTGCGTTGTATTAGCTAGTTGGTGAGGTAACGGCTCACCAAGGCAACGATACATAGCCGACCTGAGAGGGTGATCGGCCACACTGGGACTGAGACACGGCCCAGACTCCTACGGGAGGCAGCAGTAGGGAATCTTCGGCAATGGACGGAAGTCTGACCGAGCAACGCCGCGTGAGTGAAGAAGGTTTTCGGATCGTAAAGCTCTGTTGTAAGAGAAGAACGAGTGTGAGAGTGGAAAGTTCACACTGTGACGGTATCTTACCAGAAAGGGACGGCTAACTACGTGCCAGCAGCCGCGGTAATACGTAGGTCCCGAGCGTTGTCCGGATTTATTGGGCGTAAAGCGAGCGCAGGCGGTTAGATAAGTCTGAAGTTAAAGGCTGTGGCTTAACCATAGTACGCTTTGGAAACTGTTTAACTTGAGTGCAAGAGGGGAGAGTGGAATTCCATGTGTAGCGGTGAAATGCGTAGATATATGGAGGAACACCGGTGGCGAAAGCGGCTCTCTGGCTTGTAACTGACGCTGAGGCTCGAAAGCGTGGGGAGCAAACAGGATTAGATACCCTGGTAGTCCACGCCGTAAACGATGAGTGCTAGGTGTTAGACCCTTTCCGGGGTTTAGTGCCGCAGCTAACGCATTAAGCACTCCGCCTGGGGAGTACGACCGCAAGGTTGAAACTCAAAGGAATTGACGGGGGCCCGCACAAGCGGTGGAGCATGTGGTTTAATTCGAAGCAACGCGAAGAACCTTACCAGGTCTTGACATCCCTCTGACCGCTCTAGAGATAGAGTTTTCCTTCGGGACAGAGGTGACAGGTGGTGCATGGTTGTCGTCAGCTCGTGTCGTGAGATGTTGGGTTAAGTCCCGCAACGAGCGCAACCCCTATTGTTAGTTGCCATCATTCAGTTGGGCACTCTAGCGAGACTGCCGGTAATAAACCGGAGGAAGGTGGGGATGACGTCAAATCATCATGCCCCTTATGACCTGGGCTACACACGTGCTACAATGGCTGGTACAACGAGTCGCAAGCCGGTGACGGCAAGCTAATCTCTTAAAGCCAGTCTCAGTTCGGATTGTAGGCTGCAACTCGCCTACATGAAGTCGGAATCGCTAGTAATCGCGGATCAGCACGCCGCGGTGAATACGTTCCCGGGCCTTGTACACACCGCCCGTCACACCACGAGAGTTTGTAACACCCGAAGTCGGTGAGGTAACCTTTTAGGAGCCAGCCGCCTAAGGTGGGATAGATGATTGGGGTGAAGTCGTAACAAGGTAGCCGTATCGGAAGGTGCGGCTGGATCACCTCCTTTCTAAGGATAAGGAACTGCACATTGGTCTTGTTTAGTCTTGAGAGGTCTTGTGGGGCCTTAGCTCAGCTGGGAGAGCGCCTGCTTTGCACGCAGGAGGTCAGCGGTTCGATCCCGCTAGGCTCCATTGGTGAGAGATCACCAAGTAATGCACATTGAAAATTGAATATCTATATCAAATAGTAACAAGAAAATAAACCGAAACGCTGTAGTATTAAAAGAGTTTATGACTGAAAGGTCAGAAAATAAGGTTAAGTTAATAAGGGCGCACGGTGGATGCCTTGGCACTAGGAGCCGAAGAAGGACGTGACAAACGACGATATGCCTTGGGTAGCTGTAAGTAAGCGATGATCCAGGGATTTCCGAATGGGGGAACCCAACAGGTACTACCTGTTACCCGCATCTGTTAAGGATGTGAGGAGGAAGACGCAGTGAACTGAAACATCTAAGTAGCTGCAGGAAGAGAAAGCAAAAGCGATTGCCTTAGTAGCGGCGAGCGAAACGGCAGGAGGGCAAACCGAAGAGTTTACTCTTCGGGGTTGTAGGACTGCAATGTGGACTCAAAGATTATAGAAGAATGATTTGGGAAGATCAGCCAAAGAGAGTAATAGCCTCGTATTTAAAATAGTCTTTGTACCTAGCAGTATCCTGAGTACGGCGGGACACGAGAAATCCCGTCGGAATCTGGGAGGACCATCTCCCAACCCTAAATACTCCCTAGTGACCGATAGTGAACCAGTACCGTGAGGGAAAGGTGAAAAGCACCCCGGGAGGGGAGTGAAATAGAACCTGAAACCGTGTGCCTACAACAAGTTCGAGCCCGTTAATGGGTGAGAGCGTGCCTTTTGTAGAATGAACCGGCGAGTTACGATATGATGCGAGGTTAAGTTGAAGAGACGGAGCCGCAGGGAAACCGAGTCTGAATAGGGCGCATTAGTATCATGTCGTAGACCCGAAACCATGTGACCTACCCATGAGCAGGTTGAAGGTGCGGTAAGACGCACTGGAGGACCGAACCAGGGCACGTTGAAAAGTGCTTGGATGACTTGTGGGTAGCGGAGAAATTCCAAACGAACTTGGAGATAGCTGGTTCTCTCCGAAATAGCTTTAGGGCTAGCGTCGACATAAAGATTCTTGGAGGTAGAGCACTGTTTGGGTGAGGGGTCCATCCCGGATTACCAATCTCAGATAAACTCCGAATGCCAATGAATTATGGTCGGCAGTCAGACTGCGAGTGCTAAGATCCGTAGTCGAAAGGGAAACAGCCCAGACCACCAGCTAAGGTCCCAAAATAATTGTTAAGTGGAAAAGGATGTGGGGTTGCACAGACAACTAGGATGTTAGCTTAGAAGCAGCTATTCATTCAAAGAGTGCGTAATAGCTCACTAGTCGAGTGACCCTGCGCCGAAAATGTACCGGGGCTAAAACAATTTACCGAAGCTGTGGATACCTTTATAGGTATGGTAGGAGAGCGTTCTATGTGTGAAGAAGGTATACCGTGAGGAGTGCTGGAACGCATAGAAGTGAGAATGCCGGTATGAGTAGCGAAAGACAGGTGAGAATCCTGTCCACCGTAAGACTAAGGTTTCCAGGGGAAGGCTCGTCCGCCCTGGGTTAGTCGGGACCTAAGGAGAGACCGAAAGGTGTATCCGATGGACAACAGGTTGATATTCCTGTACTAGAGTATGTAGTGATGGAGGGACGCAGTAGGCTAACTAAAGCAGACGAATGGAAGTGTCTGTCTAAGCAGTGAGGTGTGATATGAGTCAAATGCTTATATCTATAACATTGAGCTGTGATGGGGAGCGAAGTTTAGTAGCGAAGTTAGTGACGTCACACTGCCAAGAAAAGCTTCTAGCGTTTAAACATACTCTACCCGTACCGCAAACCGACACAGGTAGTCGAGGCGAGTAGCCTCAGGTGAGCGAGAGAACTCTCGTTAAGGAACTCGGCAAAATGACCCCGTAACTTCGGGAGAAGGGGTGCTGACTTTACGTCAGCCGCAGTGAATAGGCCCAAGCAACTGTTTATCAAAAACACAGCTCTCTGCTAAATCGTAAGATGATGTATAGGGGGTGACGCCTGCCCGGTGCTGGAAGGTTAAGAGGAGTGCTTAGCGTAAGCGAAGGTATGAATTGAAGCCCCAGTAAACGGCGGCCGTAACTATAACGGTCCTAAGGTAGCGAAATTCCTTGTCGGGTAAGTTCCGACCCGCACGAAAGGCGTAATGATTTGGGCACTGTCTCAACGAGAGACTCGGTGAAATTTTAGTACCTGTGAAGATGCAGGTTACCCGCGACAGGACGGAAAGACCCCATGGAGCTTTACTGCAGTTTGATATTGAGTGTCTGTACCACATGTACAGGATAGGTAGGAGTCTATGAGATCGGGACGCCAGTTTCGAAGGAGACGTTGTTGGGATACTACCCTTGTGTTATGGCCACTCTAACCCGGATAGGTTATCCCTATCGGAGACAGTGTCTGACGGGCAGTTTGACTGGGGCGGTCGCCTCCTAAAAGGTAACGGAGGCGCCCAAAGGTTCCCTCAGAATGGTTGGAAATCATTCGCAGAGTGTAAAGGTATAAGGGAGCTTGACTGCGAGAGCTACAACTCGAGCAGGGACGAAAGTCGGGCTTAGTGATCCGGTGGTTCCGTATGGAAGGGCCATCGCTCAACGGATAAAAGCTACCCTGGGGATAACAGGCTTATCTCCCCCAAGAGTTCACATCGACGGGGAGGTTTGGCACCTCGATGTCGGCTCGTCGCATCCTGGGGCTGTAGTCGGTCCCAAGGGTTGGGCTGTTCGCCCATTAAAGCGGCACGCGAGCTGGGTTCAGAACGTCGTGAGACAGTTCGGTCCCTATCCGTCGCGGGCGTAGGAAATTTGAGAGGATCTGCTCCTAGTACGAGAGGACCAGAGTGGACTTACCGCTGGTGTACCAGTTGTCTTGCCAAAGGCATCGCTGGGTAGCTATGTAGGGAAGGGATAAACGCTGAAAGCATCTAAGTGTGAAACCCACCTCAAGATGAGATTTCCCATGATTTTATATCAGTAAGAGCCCTGAGAGATGATCAGGTAGATAGGTTAGAAGTGGAAGTGTGGCGACACATGTAGCGGACTAATACTAATAGCTCGAGGACTTATCCAAAGTAACTGAGAATACGAAGTGTGAGGTTTTCTTGAGATTTGATAGATATTCAATTTTGAGTAGGTATTACTCAGAGTTAAGTGACGATAGCCTAGGAGATACACCTGTACCCATGCCGAACACAGTAGTTAAGCCCTAGAACGCCGGAAGTAGTTGGGGGTTGCCCCCTGTGAGATATGGAAGTCGCTTAGC